>CAYLYF010000022.1:0-39656 GCA_964387595.1 uncultured Thermodesulfobacteriota bacterium
TTGGAAAACCCCCGGCATTTTTTTTGGCTGGGTGACAATCGCTCAGTTTAGGTTACACTAAAGCAGCTGTTTGTGCGCTTTTTAGATTCTATTACCATTGCAAAGGCAACCTGCTCATCGCTCTGTTTCTCCATAACCCGGTGATGCAGAAGAAAACCATACTGATCCTCAAGTACGCAGACCTTTAAGCCTAACCCCTGTGGTACCCCGGCCTTGCCTTTGCAGATCCATTCCGTATGCTGTTCAAAAATAGAAAATACTTTCTCATCATGTGGTATGACCTCATCATTTAAAACCCTGCGGCGCACCTGATCAATTTGCCTTTCCGCGTGCTGTATGTAGCCGTCTATCACTAGCAGTGTTATGACGGCAGAACAGCCTTGCTGGCTAAGCGGTAAAACCTTTTGATCTTTTTTAGATTATGAGTGCTTTGACGCCACCCCACAAAACCATATATAAAACAAACCTGAGCCGTTGACTGAATTACCTTACGGATAGCATCCAACAACAAATTGATTGTCGTTATCAAAAATTGCGTGCCCCATTAGAAATTTTGGTATTTCATCCCGTGATCGCATGCCAAATTCAATCTGCACACACAAGCCAAAGCGTTTTTTTGCTTCATACAACCCGTGCAGCCAACGTTTACGGTCTCTGGAAAATTTTAGTAGAAATTCTTGCTTGTGGCAAGGGTGGGTAATATGCCAGACATAACCAGGAATAAAATGTTTATTTGCTCGCGGCATGCTTCCGACCGGGACCATTGTGGCGCCGACCGCAAAAAATCTTACGGCTCTTTGGAGCAAGCAAAGAAAAGTAAAGTAAATATGTTTTTTGTAATAATATAATTCTCCCCCGAAACGCTAAAAGCTTTTCGGATCGCACGGCCATAGGCCGTGGTTTAATCCTATAATTAAGGGGTAGAACAATCTTTGTTATTCTCAATTTCCACAGTCCCGCCAATCCCTTCACCGGAAAGTACCTGATCTCTCAGATCTTCAGCCAGACATGTACACAGTTGAGAATTTGAATTAATAAGAAAATCATTTTGAAACAATACCTCCTTATTTCCCACAGCGTTTAAGGCATCAAGTCCCAGGCTCGTCAATGCGTCATTGTTATCAATGTACAGACTTTCTCCAATTGATAAGATATTGCGAAGACCATTTAGAGTTGTTAAGGCATCGTTATCAAATATCATAAGGTTTCCACCCACCTGTGTGATGTTGTTCAGATCTTCTAAATTTAGGAGCCCCCTATTTTCGATGATAGATAAATGCCCGTTAATGACCTTAAGATCGGCGCTAAGACCGGAAAGGCGGGTCATGCCAAAGTTTTCAACAATTTCCAAAATACCATTAATTGAAGCCAGATTATTTAGACCATATAAATTTTCCAGCATGCCGTTATAATAAATGGACACATTCCCACCGATTGATTCAAGGCTGCTGAGACCTGTCAGGTCGATCAACGCGTCATTTTCATGTATTTCCAGGTTTCCGTTAATGGATGTTATATGATGAAGCCCCTCCAGGCTTGCAAGAGCGGTGTTTTTGTAAATAGCCAGATCTCCGCCCACTGAGGTTAAATTTTGAAGACCCTCTAAATCAGTTAAACCGCTGACAGCATAAAGGCCCAGGTTACCGCCAATGGCGGTTAAACCGGAAAGCGATTCCAGACTGACCAGGTCATTATTAAGAATCAGCAATTGATCAGTCACTTGTGTAAATTTGCTTAAGATGTCCAGTTCACTTTGACTGTCTAAAATAAAGGTTCCGTCCCAGATCGGCGGATCCTGGTCAACCCTTATTCTCCACTGCCTTTCATCTTTGGTGTTCCATCCGATAAGAGAACCCCCGCTCGTATTAATCCCTAAGACTTGAAGTTTACAGCTGATTATTATTCTATTGGTATTCAGTTTAGTTAATACAAAACTAAACAGTTTACCCTCCCCTACCTGTTCACTGCCATAAGGATCATCACGAAACCAGGCATAACGACTGAATGCCGGAGTATCGCCGTCGACTTCAAAGTCCGCGGTATCTCCCGATCCTAAATTGATAACCACATTCGGATCAGGTAAAGCATCAGTGATTTCACCCTCACCGTCACACCCTGTCACACCGGTAAGAATAAACATAAAAACAATCAAATACAGAAAGCCCCTCAGGTCATTCATAAGTATCCTTCGGTGAAAACATGGGAAAAAACTAAACTAAAGGGCCAAGTCTGCCATTGACCCTTGTCAAATAGTTTTTGAATACCATTAATCCGTCTTTTTAATCTTTTGTCTTTTTGAAGTTCGTTTCCAACTTTCAACACAACACTACTCACCGTATTGTATTTCAAAAAATCAACCACTGTTCAAGACATATTGTTATATTTTTCAGCTGTTAATTTTGTTATTCCTTAAATCCGCTTTTTTGGCAACAAAAATAAAACTGCGACAGCTCTGAGTTGACTTTAACAGCTGCTTTTATCTGAACCAATCGTACTTTGATTTCAGCTCCTTTAGCCAGGCAGAATAACCTTTATCTTTTGTTAAGGAACGGTTCATACCAGCATCACTTTCTTAAAATTTTCTGTAATAAGAGAATATAGATTATCTTTCGACCATACTTTAAAAGCCGCTTTACTATTAAGCATCATGCGAAAACCGAGGCTATGATGACAGCCTGGCCCTGATCAGGATGTACCCCACCACAAGCCCGGAAATCACGGGCTGTGACCCGTCCCCAGTTTTATTTATATTTATCTCAACACCTTCCGAGATGTTTTTCAATTTCGTTAACACACGACTGTTGTTTTTTCCTGATTTTGCTTCCGTCTTCAGCCGTTTTTTTTCAAGTTTGTGTTAGTTTTTATCCAGATCCGTCATAATAAAACCCTTTAAAATAAAATGTCTTTTGAGGTTCATAATTATCTTTAAATCGCAGAATTGTCAAATATTTAAAACTTCATTTTAAAGCAATATGAAAGGTTGCAATTTATAATTTTTAGAGATATACAATTAAAAAACCATTACCAAAAGGAGATCGGCATGACAAAAACACCCTCAAACATGATGCCTCTTAGAACAAAAGCCCCTGACTTTGATCTCCCGGATACTGTCTCGGGAACAAGTAAGACCTTGGCAGAACTCAAATCAGACACCGCGACCGTCATCATGTTCATCTGCAACCACTGCCCCTTTGTTAAACATATCAGATACGGTCTCATACATATGTCAAACGATTATATCCCGAAAGGAATAAGCGTCATCGCTATCAGCGCAAATGATGCTTCAGAATTTCCTGAAGATGCACCGGACCTGTATATTTTTGACAGAGAATTAACGTGTGCCTACAGGGGACAGTTTGATTCGTCCCGGCCGGAAAGCGGCATTCCGGTAACGGGTGAAGATCTTCGGTCGACGCTTGAAAATATTCTGGCTGGAAAACCAATAAGCATTCCGCAGAGACCCAGCCTTGGCTGCAATATCAAATGGCGACAGTAACTAATGCTTCGTTAATAAAATCTGTGGGGACTAAAGAGCATCCCGACAAAGCCGTGACGTTAGGAGCGCTTCGCTCGAGAAGCATCACGCCTTTGGCAGGATTCAAGGAGCGGCCTGACAGCCTTGAGGTAAAATCAAAAACATAAGATCAGTTATCTTCGCTGCACGTAAATCATTAAGCCCGGATTATCATACTTCAAGTACTTTAGGCACTTTAAGTATTTTAAATACTTTCTCAACTCTGAGGCACAGGGATGAACATTTTCTACCCATATATTAAATTGATTAAATTAATTAAAGGAAAAAAACATGAAAGCACTCGGATTAAAAAAACAACTTGAGATCGGTGAACTTAAAAACGAACTGAGCCTTCTTGAAATGCCCATCCCTGAACCGGGCCCAAAAGAGCTTCTGATAAAAATCCACACCACTTGTATCAACATCGATGATATCCATGCCGCGGAAGGCACTTTTCTGGGAGGATTTCAGCCCTATAAAGCCGCAGAAGACAATCCGTGTATTTGCGGTGTGGATGTGGCCGGTACAGTTGAAGAAGTAGGTGAACAGGTCGCCGGATTTAAACCCGGCGATGATGTCTTAGGATATGCAATGCCGAAAGGAAAGGGAAGCTGGGCCGAGTACTGCTGTCTTCCTGAGAAACAGACCTTAGTAAAACCGGAAGACTACAGCTTTGCCGAAGCTGCCTCCTGTGCCATTGGCGGCAAAACCGCGGCAAACGGAGTGGTCTCTGCTTCAGTTTCAGAAGGCCAATCCTGCCTTGTCATCGGTGCATCCGGAGGAATAGGAACAATAATTATCCAGATATTAAAAAAACTCGGCGCAAAAATAACCGGGGTATGCAGCTCTTCAAATGTGGAACTGGTACGGTCACTGGGTGCTGAAAATATTATTGATTACACCAGAGCTCCTTTTGAAAAACAGCTAGAAGACAGACTCTTTGACCGGGTCATCGACTGTGTCGGGGGAAAGGACACTGAAGCACAGGCACTAAAGGTTCTTAAAAAAAACGGGCGTTTTGTGACCCTGTGCGGCCCGGATAAATATATCGGCGACACAAATGTCGGAAAATGGGGAATGACCAAAATGATGACTTATGTCGCATGGAGGACTCTGACAAGTATGATCATTGGACCCAGGTACATCATGGCAGGAATGAGCAGCTCTATAGACCCGATTCAGCAATATATTTTAAATAACAGCATCAAACCAACCCTTGACCGGATCCTTCCCTTTGAAACAGATAAAGTGAGAGAAGGCATTGCCCATGTGGAGTCACACCGGGCCAAAGGAAAGGTCATTATTTCTATCATTCCGGATGAAAAATAGTTACTGGATTTATGCGGAGCATAAATAGCGGCTAACGCCTTGATGAGCAGCCTTCCATCCTTCATCAAAATACATCTAAGCGACGGAGGACAGGTCGGCTTTGAGGAGCATCCCGGTTACCGGGATTTGATGAGCGCTTCGCTTAAGGGAAGATCAAAAGCATTTTTCACCGCAGAGGCACAGAAGAAAACGGGATTCCAGATACTGAATGCTGTGAATGAAAAGCTTAAAAAAAACAGCTTCAAATTAATTAAAAACTGGGTTCGTGCTTCCGCAGGAATAACACCTTTTAAGGTTTATTAACCCTGCCCTCTCTGTGAGAGGATGATAACCAAGTTATTGCTTTTCACTAAAAACCATTAGGCCGCTCTTCGAATCACGCCAAAATTATGATGCTCTTCAAGTTTCAGCGCTCTTTAAATTTCATCAAAATATGAAATTTAAAAAACCCCATGTTCATAAAGTATTTCAACCCCGATCAATATAAGCACTATCCCGCCTGTTATTCCGGCATACCTGCTCACATGAGATAACTGACCAAGCCGTTTTCCGATATTAAGACCCAAAATCGAAAAAAGAATTGATACCACACCGATTATAACGGCAGGAATCCAAATTGACATTTTAAGTAGAGAGAAAGTAAACCCAATAGCCAACGCATCAATACTGGTGGCCACCGCAAGGATGATAAGGACAATTCCTTTTGTCGGATCTTTACGCTGATCAAGTTCATCCTCTTCTTTAAAAGATTCCCGTATCATGTGCAGGCCCACAACAGTAAGCAAAATAAAAGCAACCCAGTGATCATACCTCTCAATATAAGAACGTACCGTCAGGCCTGCACTCCATCCGATGATCGGCATCATGGCCTGGAAAAAACCGAAATGCCACGCCATCCTGAAAGTCTGGCGAACATCTATCCGCTTTAAGCTAACGCCCGCTGCAACAGAAACAGCAAAAACATCCATTGCCAGAGCAATTGCGATAAATAGTATGGTTAAAAACTGCACAAGTTATCTTCCAAATAAAATACTACGGACATATTAAAAAGCAACAGGACTTTACTTAGGTTCTATACAGGGTTCAAGTTAGTCTGAGATAATCATATTCCTGATTTCCGGAACTATTTTTATAACATCCCCAATCATTTTTTCTTTTCCGCGCACTATCTTTTCACCACCCTTTTCTTCCATAGCATGGATCTGGTAAAAGGCTGAAACCTTTCCGTCTGATGCGTCCACAAGCTTTTTCGTCTTGTTCTGATATTTTTCGGCATATAAACTATCACAGGTAACCAGCATCAAAACCTTCTTATCCTTAAAACCGTTCATATATATGGCCGTCCGGATGGCCGGGGCTACTTTTGAGGCCCAGATCGGTGAGCTTAATATTATAGATGTATAGTCTGTCATATCAATCTTTTCCGGAAAGATATCCGTGCGCATACTCAGAAGGGTCCGGATCATTCCGCCGATTATTCCTATTTTACTTTCCCTGTTTTTCAAGTCTTTTATTTCCACAATATCTGCGTCAATCTCTTTCGCCAGACTTTCACAGACAGCTTTGGTATTTCCTGAAAGCGAATAATAGATAATAAGCGTTTTTTCTTTGGATAAAGCACTGGAAGAAATTAAAAACAGATTAAGAGCAAACAGGATAATGACCTTTGAATAAAACTTCATTTTATGTCTCCTATTCCTTGAAAAATAAATTGATTTCTTGTGCACATATATTTTTTATCTCTCCAAAAACATGGTGCTGTTCTTCATCAACCCCCAGATAAGCGGGTGCATCTACTTTTTTCGCTCTCGCAACACGGCCCAGGTCATAAAGCCCTTCATCCTGAGAAATATCAAGCACCTCTGCAATAAAATTCAGCTGAAGGTCAGACGGCTTTTCCGTCTTGATAACCCGGCACTCCACATGCTGATAACATTCTATGATACGCGGTGGCTTTACGTACTTTGAAGGCATAATTGTAAAATCAGTATGTTCAAGTTCATTAACCCCTTCATCATGATAGCGGGAAGTCTCGACAATATCTTTCAGCTGTTCTGCTCTGGGGTAATTCAGGACAAACTCACCGGTCTCCACAATATTTCTTGCCGTGTGCCAGGCTTTGTTAACAATTAAAAGCATCTGGGGGTTTTTCGATGACGAACAATACGGAAGAACAAGGGAATAAGGGGCTGCATTTAGTCTTCCGGCCTTATCTACTGTGGTTACAATACTCACCGGATAAGGTTGCAGTAAAGCATCTATATGCCACATGACATGAAGGTCTACACTCTCTTTTTCCATAGAAGGCCTCTTTCATAAAATAATAACTCTATTTTATAAATACAAACATGACTTTGTCTGAAACTTTTCCTTAACGACTGAAATAATATTCATGGTATCAACTTCTACCTAAGCTGAGCGATTTTTTATTAAAAAAAAACCCTAAAAGTGAAAGTGTTTTGATATTATTGAGTTTGCGAAAGCAATAGTTACAAAACAACAATTCACTCAGAGGGTTAAAGTCATGAAATGCAAAAGCACCGGCCATAAAATCACAACAGTAGAAACAACTCAGGACAAAATTACGGGTAGAGGCGGATTATTATTTATATTACGCTATTTGGAAAAAAGCAATATATTCGATCTTATTAAAACGCAAGTGGATAATATTCGGCAGAACAAAAAAGCAAAACCGGTGGAATTTTTGCTGCGTCAGGTTATGGCCAAAATGCTTGATGGGAGCGACAGTTCAATAAAAGGGTTTGACCGATTACGGCAGGATGAAGGATATGCATCTCAGCTTGAGTTAAAAAAAGAGGACATGGTCTCCTCACATATGGTCAAACGTTTTTTCAAAAAATTCATCGGCTTAAAATATAAGGCCTACAGAAAAGTATTACAGGAGCTTTTTGTCTGGCGCTTACAGATAACGCAGCCGAGCATAATTGTTCTGGATATGGACACGATGGTGCTTGACAATGATGATGCAAAGAAGCGCCAGGGTGTCGACGTAACCTATAAGAAAAAGTGTGGTTTTCAACCACTGCAGATAACCTGGTGTGGAAAAATAGTAGATGCACTTTTTAGAAGGGGCAGTGCCCATTCAAATCACGGTAGCGATGTTAAAACCATGATGAAAGATATTGTAACGTTGATCCGGACCCGATACTGCCCGAATGTGCCAATTGTGCTGACAACGGACAGCGGTTTTATGGATGAAAAGAATTTCAATTATTTTGAAGACGTGCTCAAGATATTTTACATCTGCTATGGTAAACTTTACGACAGTGTCAAAGAATCCGTTAAGGAAGCATCACTAAAGGCCTTTAAAACGTACAGAAATAAGAATACCCGCTGGGATTACTATGAATTTGAAAGCAAATTGAAGAGCTGGGAACAGTCCCGCAGAACTATTTACACAAAGCTCATGCAGGAAGACCGGCAATTATTATTAGAGTTTGTTCGACCGGACTCGATTCTTTACACCAACATAGGCATGGATAAGTCCATGGCTAAACAACTTGCTGCTTCCGGCAACAAAGAGTACCTCAGCGCAAAGAAGATTATCAGCCTGGCCCATGGCCGGGGATTAAGTGAGCTGACGAATCGATCACTAAAAGATTTTATGTGCAGGGAGCAGTTGCCGTTTAAGCTTTTTGGTATGAACGGCGCGTATTATTATGTTCAAGTGATAACGCATTTTTTGCTTGAATGTTATAAAGAGGATGTTTCCCATGATGTTGTGCCGGTAAAATGCTATCCGACAACGTTTCGCAGAAAGCTGATAGATTTTGCGGCAAAGATCGTGGGTACGGGAAATAGAAACATACTGCAGGTATCAAACTCGGTGTGGGAAGTAAACAAAATCCAACAACTCTGGGAAAGGTGTAACAACCCGGTGCCGTTGCAACTATAACGCATCGTCACAGGATATCAAAAAGAGCTATTCGTAAAAAATGATCGCAAGTCGGCACAGGGCAGGTGTGCTCAAAAATGGGGCAGTTTTTTCTCAACAAGTCTTGAGATAGAAATAGTGGTTAATAATTGAAGTATTTTCACCTTTGCAAAATATTAGCAGTCCCTATCTTCAGTTGCTTTGACTAATTTAGAGGATATTTTTTTTGCAGAGTGAAAATCGCTCAGTTTAGGTTCTATTTCATCTATTGTTCGTAAAACCTTCTCCCCGTCAACTTCTTTTTTAGCAAGGATTTGGAAGTATCCAACGACATCTCCACCTTTGTCTCTCAAAAGACTTCTGTTCTTTTCCTTATATTCTTCCTTTTCCTCGGCATTGGTAGTTGTATACAAAATCACCTTTTTATTATCAAAACGGTTTTTTTCAATAAACGTTCTAACGGCCATACTCAGTTTCCCCGTCCAGATCGGCGAGGCGATAATAATATTTTCATAGGCAGACATATCCGGATTTTCCGGTTCGATCCGGGTCAGCTTTCCAAACAGAGAACCAAAAGCAGCACATAAAAACCCCCATTTGCCAGACCTGTTATTTAAATCCCGTATTTCGACCAGATCAGATGCAAGTACTTTCTGAAGAATTTGACAACCGGCTTTAGTATTACCCGAAAGAGAGTAATAGACAATCAGTGTTTTTCCCATAGCCTTCTCCTGGGCACATAGATTTCCACATGAAATAACAATAGATAAAATCATTATAAAAATTGCAGATGTTATTCTTTTCATAAATAAACGCTCCAAGTAATTATCCACGGCTAAAAGCCGTGTCCTTATTAAGGTCCTCAAAGGGGACCATGGAAAATCGGGACCCCATTTTGACCGTGCCGAAGCGTTAAGGGGAGTCACTCGACCCCTGGAATCCTTGAACCCTTTTAATCAATAGTCACACGGCTAAAAATTGCAAATTCCGATTTATCGGGGCCGTGGTTTAATCTTATAAATTAGCTATTCACTATTAACCATTAATAGCAATTAAAACAAGGCTTCCTTCTTCTCCTCTTCTTCGAGGACCAGCTGAGGCCACTTCTTGCCGCGCAGTACCGTGGCAACCGCATCAAAGAACCCCCGGGTAACATGAGGACGGTAACGGTCGCCCACCGGAGTGCCAGCACTGACAATTCTGCTTTTACCGTGCTGTAGTTCAAGCCGAAAGGGCTTGTTAAAATCAGGATAGGGGACCTGTCCCTCGTACTCAAAATGCAGCGGTTCAAAGGTCTCTTTGGGATGAGCAAAAATGCTGTCCGTATTTTCGCTCATGAAATCGATCATCAAAAACACAATAAGATCATACGCTTCCTCAAGGCCAATTTCCAGGGCTTCAAAACTTGCCAGCTTTTCTTCTTTCGGATCCAAATCCTCACCCGCAAAATCCGTATCCGCCAGAATTACCAAAGTATTCGTCCCCTCCAGAACCTTCTCAATTTCAGCCTTCAGATTCCAGTAGTAGACCCGCGCCAGTTCAGGATAAGGATCACCGGGAATATCCGGAAAACCATGCCGAGTCAGTACCAGCAGTTTTTTTTCTTTTTTTGGCAGGTGCAGGATCTCGTCCTCAGCCATAACAACATAGGCTTTACGGTATGAAGGATAGGCTCCGGCAAAGGGGCTGAAAATAATTTTGGCGCGTTCAGCAACCACATCCTTGACCTCCTCAAACAGCGAGTTAAACTCTTCCAAAGAGGAGTAGACATGAAAAAAATCACAAACCACGATTGTTTCCACCTTTTCATGAAGCAGCTCATCAACAGCATGTTCAACAGTCTCAGGGTACATCGATTTGCACCAGCGCATAGGAACACCGGGAAATTCTTTTTGGAGAAGCTTGTTGAAATCAGAAAAGATCGACCGGTGCTGCTGCATATACGGGATTTTTTTGCCCGGCATAATACCGTAATACGATTTTACGATCTTTATGGCAACTTTCTCCGTTATATCCACCAGGTCATTCTTTTCCTTAATAATAAAATGACCCGGAGAGTCCTCTTCACGAGGTTCAACCCATTCATATTTTAGCTTAACATACGGCTCACCCTCTTCATTTTCCGTTTTACCATAACAGTCCATTAAACTGCCGGGCTGATGTTGTCCTTCAGCCGTCAAATTATCAGGATCAAGCAGCACAATCCCCCTATCCGCAAGGATTATCGGCTGAAGTGCTTTTGGAAAAGCAGCCTTAAATATCTGGTTCATATATCTGTTGAAAAAGCTAAAATCATATTCTTCGGGCTGCCCGATTGCCGTCAGCAGTACTCCCGCTTTTCCTTCAATTTTTTTATCCTGAAGCAGATATCTCCGGTAGTTCATATCATCCTGTTTTGGAGAAGAACATGAGGTCAGTAATGACAGTAAAGAAAGAATTATGGATACATTCAAAAACATTTTACGGCTATTCATGCCGGTCTCCTTTCTCATCATCAAAGATTTCCCGCATGTCTTCGGAAATATCAGGGAGGTCAAGTTCAAGCAGCCGCTCACAAGTCGGGATACCGGTTGATTTATCCCAACCGCGTAGTTCATAATACTCATCTTTCATCTTTTCAAGTATCTCGCCTGAAATCATCATCCCTTTTGACGGCCCATCCGGTATGGGTTCAGTTAAAAAACGTTTCGGCAGACTGTCATCTGACCTTCTACTTCCTTCTCTTACCGCAAAGGCACGAATAATATTCCAGATGCGTTCAGCCGTTTTTTCTCCATCAGCAAGTGTCATCTTCATTCCGGTAACCACATTTAAAATATCAACTACATGCTGATTCATCTTTATCGGCCCGAACACCGCCTCGGCCAAATGACACAGGATCATAGAGTCTGTTAGGATATTTAGGTGATTCACATCAATGGTATACTGCGCTTTGCCTTCAATTGTATCCCTTTCAACAATACCTGCCCTCTCCCCGGTTGGACGGCAGTCATGATGGGACCCGCCCCTGGGCCCGGTGGCATATCCCAGTGCATTACCCGGAAGTCCTCTCGCTGAATGCCCGGCAAAGGTCATGCCTTTATTGTGCATGGCAAATGCTTCTGTTCCCCTGCCGATTTTTTCTGCAGCGCGTTTGACCCCGTCAGCAAGCACTTCACCAAACCCTTCTCTGCGTCCGATTTTCCTGATCATAGGCAGGATCACATCCTTATTTCCAAACGTCACATCCAGACCATCCGTGTCCGCTTGGGTCAGAATTCCTTTTTCAACCGCCTCCATGGTAAACGCAATTGAAACACCTGCTTCGATCGCATCCATACCCAGATCATCACACTCTTTTTCAGCTGCAGCAATCGTTTCAATGGAGTCGATTTCACACATTGCCCCAAGCGAGAATATGTTTTCATATTCAGGCCCTTCTGTTTTACAGCCTTTATACGGACCATCGATCACCTCACTGTATTTCCCGCACATCAAAGGACAGGCAAAACAGGACTTATTCCTTACCACGATCTTTTCCCGCATAGTTTCCGCACATATGGCCTCAGCACTTTCAAAAGTCTCCTTCTGCCAGTTGCGTGAACCGAAAACACCCAGAGCATTATTCGCATTCACCAGAACCGGGGTACCATATTGAGGAAGAACCTGCCCGGTTGAAGGATGAGCCCGCATAATTCTTAAAAGGTCCTGTGTTTTTTGCAGGGTGGCTTCCATATCATCAACTTCAAGCCTGCCACTCCCGCGAACAGCGATCCCTTTAAACAGCTTAGAACCCAGCACCGCTCCCAGCCCTCCCCTGCCAAGCGCTCTGCAGCCAACCAATATCGCTGAGAACCTTACCAACCGCTCTCCTGCAGGGCCAATCACAGCCACCTGGACATTTTCATCCCCCGCATCCGTCTTTAAAAGCTCCTGGGCTTTAAAGACAGGCTCACCCCAGAGATGAGATGCATCACGAAGTTCCTGAATGGTGTTATTCACAAAAAGATAAACCGGTTTTTCACTTTTCCCTTCGATGACAGCACCGTCAAAACCGGCATACTTCAACTCAGCAGCAAAATTACCTCCGGCAGAAGAATGGAAAAAACCATTTGTCATGGGTGACTTGGTATATGCCCCGATCCGGCTGCCTGTGGGCGCTATAGTCCCGGCCAAAGGCCCGGCTAAAAATATCACCTTGTTATCAGCAGATAAAGGATCAATACCGGGTTTCAGTTCATCATAAAGCATCCGCGCAGCAAGACCCGCTCCACCAACATATTTCTTCAGCTGACCGTTTTTCAGCTCTTCTGTTACAACCGTACCCAAAGTTAGATCTACTCTTAAAATTTTTCTTGTATATCCTTTATAAAGTTTTGCCCTGCTCATGCCGCGTCTCCTCTCTCATCCTGAACTGTTTCCGGAATTAGAACATCACAGGTACGGCATCCTTCAGGATATGCACCGCAGGGAGTATCACAAACAGGCCCTGCTTTTGAAAAAGGATTTATTTTACGGAAAAATATTTTTATCAACCCCGGGCGATTGACCTTTATTCCTTTTCTTTCACCCTCCTTGTCCCAGATAATCACACGGGCCGGACAGACCTTCATACATCTCGGATCACCCCCGCAGGCATCACAGGTATCTTTGATCTTCGGAATAGGCATCTCAGGAATCCCCTCCATCTCGATCTGTATGTTCGACCGTGATGGATCAAAAAAGCCCAGTCTTCCACCGGAGCAGGCCAACTCACATAATCTGCAGCCCACACACCTATCCGGAATTACATTTATACGATTTATCTTCTTCTTAAAAACTCCATGAGGACATGTGTCACGACATTCATAACACAAAGTACAGGTGCAGGGAACCTCTTCAAGACTTCTAATTGAAAGTTCCTCCTCTCCTTCAGGTAGGGATTGGAACTTATACCCCATCACACAGTTCTTTTCCGGCAGGCATTCATCACACATCAGACAGCGGTCCGTTACAAAGGGAACCCGGTAAAGCGCCGGTTGTCCCAATGCAACCCGGTAACCGATATACCAGCAAAAATACCGGCAGTAGACCCTGTAGGCAAAAAATATCGAACCTAAAAACATACCATTTGTTAAAATCTTGGTCCAGACCATGGGTTTCCAAAGTTCCTGCCAGTCCGGAGAACGGATCATCTCGGCAGATGATGCCAGCTGAAAAACCCTTTCAAAGGTATAAACCACTATAATAAAAAGGACCATTGTTCCTGGAACATAAATACGGTTGATCTGGGACTGGTATTTCTCTGAAATTTTAATTCCTTTAAAATTAAAAAACTTCCAGAGCCCATCCTGAAAAGTCCCGATCGGGCACATCCAGCCGCAGAACCATCGCCCGATAAAGAAAGGCAGGAGAAGTGACCCCAACATCATGGCCGCAGCCCAAAAAAGAAGTTCGGGATTTTCCATGGGACGAGAAGTCATTCCATCTGCAAGAATAACAAGATAAATGCCAAAGAATAAACTCTGGCTAAAAATACGCCAGCGCTTGGTTGCGACCATCTTTTTCATACGTGCTGCCGGGTCCGGCGGAGTCCTGAATAATCTTATAGCGATATAAGTTGTATAGAGGACAACCGGAAGAGATATCAATAGACCCGCGCCCGGAAAAAGCGGCGTCCCCATTCCCCCGTACTCCCAGGCAATCATATCGTTGGTATATATTTTCCAGGCTTCCTGATCAACAGGAAACTGAAAGGGGAAAAAATTTGAAAACCCGGTTAAAGAAAGATAGAACCAGAAGTATGATGCACCCCGGGTTCTGCCGCGGAAATAATCTTGAAACTGAAGGGTTAATGTACCAATTGCAATCATCACACAAACCCAGTTAGTCACATAACCGGTGAGCATCCCCCAGATATAAAGCACCAGCCCGAGTCCTGCCATATTTCTGACATGCCGGACAAAATCTTCACGTGATATCGCACCTAAATTCATATTACATCCCTCCCAGCAGATAAGGTGCACGGGTTACAATAAAATGGTATTCCGAGGGAGATATTCCAAACCCCATCCGCAGATATATTATTAAAACAGTAAGATTGATCATATGCAGTTTAAAGAAAAATTCACGGGGAACAAGGTTGCGTTTAAAAAGTTTATTGGAACATAAGAAGTAAAGAACGAACCAACTGTACATAAATATCAGTGAAGCGATCCACCATCTTTTTGCACTGCCCGGGTTATTCGCCTTGACTTTACCGTAGGGCACTAAAAAAACAAAATTCTCTTTTGTAATCTCACTTCCTTTTTCAAACGAACCGTAGTCTTCAACCAGAAATTTACCCACCATTTCTTCAGGCACGTTCTCCTCGATCCTAAGACCCATCCCGATTGACTCACAGAACATATCGGACATAAAACCGGTAAGAAGCGCTATCAGGATAAAAGCCAGTGCACCTATTCGTGCCGCCTTTGAATAGGCCCAGTCTTTCAGTACCCACTTATAACAAAGCCCAATTAATAGTGCGATAAGAACACCCAGTACCGCTCCGGCAAAAAGACCCAAAAAACGTCCCATGTAATATCCTTCTGCCATCTCACGAAAAAAACCGCACATTTTCATAAAGATACTCGGATACATGCAGTTATCAATAAAACGGAATTTTGCATCCGCTGTTCCGAATGTCTTTCCGAAAAAATACCCGGGGATGACAAGCTCAAGCCAGATCGAACTTCTCACCCAAAAATCCAGGCCTTTAACACCTTTCATATTAACCCCTTATACTGTTTATAAAACGGAGCTTATTTTATATTTACCCAAACTAGTTATTTTCATCATTTTGAGTAACTTTAACTGAAGCCTTTTCAAGGATAAGCGCTGCATTCTTAACTGCTGCATTTAAAAGCTCTTTTTCAGCATCACTTAAATTGTCTATAATCTGAGATAAGGTCTGAAGCTGACTATGACGAAAAGCCTTAAGCCCTTCTCTTCCATAATCTGAGAGTTTAATATCGGACATACGCCTGTCTTTTTTATTCTTTGATATTAGAACATATCCCATGGCTTCAAGCCGGCGCACAATATTATTGGCACTTTGTATTGACATCCCAAGTAATCGGCTGATCTCAGAGATATGCACAATATCATTTTCATTAAACAGGGACAAAATCCGCATCTGAGTGCCGGTAATAGAAGGCGCTTTGGTTAACCCCCTTCCAAAATTAAGGGACCGTAATATCTTCTGGAAGTTAATATATAAATCGGATGACAAATCTTTTTCAATAATTGACATAATTATATTCTCTCTCACATTTTAGTATACGTTTGTTTACTATATAGCTTATCAAAGTTTAAATTGCAAGCTTTCCTTTTACTAATCTATTCATCTTTTGGCCGTTATTAAATAGTTTTAGCAATATTACAATACAAATATAATATTCGGGTAATTTTATTTAAATAACTTATGTATACTATTAGCTGTAACATAAAATATGTTTTGCATATATATGAAAAAATATATTTTTCTTGATATTTATTGAAAATAATGAAATAAACTATATATTATATAAAATTAATATGGTTGATGAATAAAAATTGAAAAATATTTTACTGGCATTTAATTCATGGAAATAGAATTCTCCAATCTGATAAAAAACGGTAAAATTCCCGATTTGGCTGAAAAGTTTCACCGCATTATCGGAATCCCCATTGCGATCCATGATACTGACGGAAAGATACTCTGCAGTTTTGGAAAACCGGATATCTGTGAAACTTTTTATGGCCTCACCCCTGAAACTAAAAAAATCTGCGAAGACACTTCACGACTCCTTGAAAAAAAGCTTGGGCATGAAAAAAAATTCACCCTACATAAATTCAAAAACAACCTTTGTATTGCGGCATCTCCCATTACTGTTGCCGGCAAACATCTTGCAAATCTCCATGCAGGAAGTTTTTTTCTGAAAAAACCAGACCTGTTTTTCTTTGAAAAACAGGCTGCCGCGCTCGGGTTTGAAAAAGATTCATACCTTCATGCTGTCAAAAATACACCCGTCATCACAGAAAACAGGCTGGAAGATATCATGTCTTTTCTGACAAGTCTTTCTGAACTTATTGGAGCAATGTGGAAAAATGAATTTGAACGTCAAAGCACCGTAAAAAGACTCATAGAAAGTGAATCAAAATACCGGGAACTTGTTGAAAATGCCAACAGCATCATACTTAGAAAAAACGCTAAAGGTAAAATAACCTTTTTTAATGAATATGCAGAAAAGTTCTTTGGTTTTTCAAAAGAAGAGGTTCTTGGCAAAAGCACCATAGAAACCATCGTGCCGGAAACAGATTCCACCGGCCGTGACCTTAGAAAAATGGTCAGAAAAATAATAGAACTCCCTGAAAAGTTCGCGAGCAATGAAAATGAGAATAAATGCAAAGACGGCAGACGCGTATGGGTTTCCTGGACAAACAAGGCAATCGTTGATGAAAAGGGTAAACTGAAAGAAATTCTTTGTATCGGAAATGATATCACCAGCATTAAAAAAGCTGCTGATGAAGTAGCAACTTCAAAAAAATTCCTCGAAAACATCTTTGACTCCACTCTTGACGGACTTATTGTCTGCGATTCAGCGGGCATGATAGAATCCATAAACAGTGCGACAGAAAAAATCCTTGGCTATAAAATAGAGGAGCTGAAGAATAAACACCTATCAGCCATAACACCACCTGAATCAGACCACTATCATACAGCTGTTAAAACAATGAAAAAGCTGCTTGAAAATGGCTCAATAAACAATTTCGAAACCGTTTGGGTAAGAAAAGACGGCTCGCCCTGCCCTGTTGAGATCAATTCACATCTGGTCAGAGACTCTCAGGGAAATATATTAAGAGCAATAAACAGTATACGCAACATTTCAAAAAGAAAGAAAGCCGAGGAAACGGCTTCACAGCTTAAAGAAGCCATTGAACAGGCCGCTGAAATAGTAACTATCATCGGTAATACCGGAGAGATCAAATATGTTAATCCGGCTCTGGAGAAAATAACAGGCTATCCACCGGAAAAACTTATCGGATCAAATCCGTTCCTAAAAGATACCGACAAATATAATTACAGCTTTTATGAAGAGATATGGGCCGCCGCAAACAAAGGACAGGTATGGAAAGGACATTTGTCCCCATTAAAGCCCGACGGAACGACCTGTGAACTGGACATCACCATATCACCCATTCGCGACACTTCGGGAAAGATAACCAGCTACGTCAGCATTTCCAGAGACGTATCAAATGTGCTAAAACTTGAGAACCAGCTCAGACAAACTCAAAAAATGGAAGCCATCGGACTTCTTGCCGGCGGAATCGCCCATGATTTTAACAATATACTCGGCGCTGTGATCGGTTTTACCGAGATGGCACATTATGATGCTCCTAAAGACAGCCCTATCAAGTACAACCTTGAGCAGGTACTTGAATCATGTGTGCGCGCTAAAAATCTTGTTAAGCAAATCCTTGCTTTCAGCAGACAAAGCAAAGAAGACCGAATCCCCACCTATATCCATCTTATTGTTAAAGAAACGATCAAACTTTTACGGGCATCACTTCCTTCAACTATTGAGATCCATCACGACATCGAGACCCAGGAGGACATGCTGCTTGCTGACACGACCCAGATCCACCAACTTATTATGAACCTTTGTACAAATGCAGCACATTCAATGAGAAAAAAGGGTGGCGTTCTTAGCCTTAACCTGTCCTCTGTTCTCCTCGATTCCAGCATCGTATCCGTATCACCGGATCTTTCACCCGGAGACTATATTAAACTCACTATTTCCGACACCGGCACCGGGATCCGTCCGGATATCATAGACCATATCTTTGAACCCTTCTTCACCACTAAAGCTGTGGGAGAGGGAACCGGCATGGGACTAACTGCAGTTAAAGGAACTGTCAAAAACCATAACGGCTCAATTACGGTAAATTCAAAACCCGGCAAAGGAACAACCTTTCATATTTTTCTGCCCAAAACACTGGAGCAAATAAAGGCAAAAGAGGAAGAAGAAGAAGAAGCCCTGGCACCCCTGCCGACCGGCAAAGAACATATCCTACTTGTTGATGATGAGAATCTTCTTGTAAATGTGGGAAAAAAAATGCTGACGTCACTGGGCTATATTGTTACAGCTAAAGCAGACAGCAATGAGGCCCTTGAACTTTTAAAACAAAACCCGGAAGCATTCGATATTGTGATCACAGACCAGACCATGCCCCATTTAACCGGGTATGATCTATCAAAGAAAATCATAAAAATACGTCCGGATATACCGATCATACTATGCACCGGCTACAGCGAATCTATTTCCGAAAAAAAAGCAAAATCAATCGGTATAAGAGAATATATGCTCAAGCCCCTCAACAGGAAAGATTTGGCTGAAACCGTCCGCAGAATCCTTGACGGAAAGAAACAATAGTTCTATACTTTCTATAAAATCACCGGCCAATTTTAAATCCTAATGAATCCAGCTGACAAACAAAAAAGATCATCAAAGAATAAACATGTTTTTACAATAACGGACAAATCTGCAGATCTTCGCCTTGACCAGGCAATAGCCGCACATATTGAAAGCATAAGCAGACAAAAAGCAAAGCAGCTTATTCAGACTGGAGCCGTCTGGATAAACAGCAAACGCACACAAATTATTTCAAAAAAAATTAAAAACAGAAGCATCGTAACTGTCTATATCAGCAAAAACGGCTGCAATAAAAGCTACGAGTCAAACAGGTCTAACATCCTTTTACATGACTCGCAGTTTCTCTTTTACAGAAAAGAGCCCGGAATCCCCACACAGGGAACCCCCTATGATAATTACAACAATGTCTATTCCGCGCTCATACGCTTTTTAAAAGAGGAGTCGGCCCAGCCGTACATTGGTCTGCACCACCGGCTTGACACAGACACCTCCGGAGTACTTCTTTTCACCAGATCAAAGGAAGTAAACCGTGATATCAGCGATCAGTTTAAAAACCACGACATCAAAAAAACATATCTTGCCCTGGTAGAGGGAAATCCCGGTTTCGACAAAACAGAATTCACCTCTTATATTTCTAAAGGCAAGGGGAAATATATTTCTGTTAAAAAGGGTCCGGGCAAAATATCAAAAACCCGGTTTACAAAATTAGCTGACTTTGAAAGCTATTCCCTGGTGCGCGCAGAACCTAAAACAGGAAGAACGCACCAGGTCCGCATACATCTTTCTGAACTTGGCCATCCTGTGCTTTACGACCCCTTATATGGAAACAAAAAAAAGCATGGCGCAAAAAGGACCATGCTCCACTCTGAATCTATTACCCTTTTTCATCCGATGCTGAAAAAAGAGATCGTTATCAAGGCTGATTTATTTGACGACATGAAGGATCTTTTAAAGGACTACTCACCTGCCTGCTGATTGTGTTTTATCACTTCACCTCTGCTGATAAAAATTACATCCTCGCAGATATTGGTGGTGAGGTCCGCAATTCTCTCCAGGTTATCCGCAATTCTCAGAATATGCAGACAGTCACTGATAATTGACGGATTTTCCGCCATAAAAATTACCAGTTCCCTTAGGATCTGGGCCCGAATATCATCTATCACAAAATCGCGTTCACGCACAGACCTGGCAATATCACTGGATTCTTTAATAAAGGCCTGAATACAGTCGTTCAGCATCTCAATGGTTATCTCACACATTCTGGGAATATCAATAAATGGTTTTATCGGTTTGTGCTGAATAAGAGGCAAAGCACTTTCTGATATATTCACCGCATGATCACCCATCCGCTCAAAAGCGTTACTCATATCATATATCATTAAAACCGTACGAAGATCCTTTGCCATGGGCTGAAACTGTGCAATCACAGTGGTACAGGTCCTGTCCAGCTCAAGCTCAAGGTCATTTGCCTTGTCTTCATCCTCATGAATAACAGCGTTCAGCAGTGATTCATCCCGTTCGACCAAACCCCGGACACTTTTATCGATCATCTTTTCAATATGATCCGAATACTGGATGATCTGACGTTTAAGATCATCAATTCTAACTTCAAGCATAATATTGTCCTTAAGTGATTAACCAAATTTTCCTGATAAATATTCTTCAGTCCGCTTATCCTCAGGAACTGTAAATAATTTCTCTGTCGGACCAAACTCAACCAGGTCGCCCAGGTACATAAACGCCGTAAAATCAGAAACCCTGGCCGCCTGGGCCATATTGTGTGTCACAAGCAGAATCGTAACGTTTAGCTTAAGCTCAATAATAAGTTCTTCAATATGGGCAGTAGATTTAGGGTCCAGAGCAGAGGTCGGCTCATCCATCAACATGATATCCGGCTCCATAGCCAGGGCCCGGGCAATACACAAACGCTGTTGCTGCCCCCCTGAAAGGAAAGTCCCGCGTTTATACATCCGGTCTTTAACTTCTTCCCAAAGCGCTGATTTCCTCAGAGAATCTTCTACAATTTTATCTCTCTCCTGCCTTTTCAAACGAATTCCGTTGAGTTTATATCCGGCGATCACATTATCATAAATAGTCATACTGGGAAAGGGATTAGGCCTTTGAAAAACCATACCGATACGTTTACGGACTTCAATCGGGTTCATAGAATACAGATCATCATCGTGAAGCAAGACCTTTCCTTTAACCCCTGCACCGAGGATAAGTTCATGCATACGGTTTATACAGCGAAGCAAAGTTGTTTTTCCACAGCCTGAAGGTCCCATCAGAGACGTCACCTGATTCTGTTCAACTGCCATGGTGACATCATTTACCACCTGATTTTCATCAAAGTTCGCACAAAAGTCTTTTATGGTTAGAACGTTACTTCCCATTTTTTTCCAATCAATTTTGCAAGCAGGTTCATTGTTAAAACTAAAAAGACAAGGACAAGAGAAGCCCCCCATGCCATTGCCTGCCAGTCCGGATAGGGGCTGGTCGCATAGTTGAAAATAAGAAGCGGCAAGGTGTCTGCCGGCTTAAAAATATTTAAATTCATATAAGGCGATCCAAATGCCGTAAAAAGAAGCGGTGCGGTTTCACCGGAGATCCTTGCCACCCCGAGAAGCACACCGGTGGTAATCCCGGATAGTCCGGAAGGAAGAATAACTTTTAAAATTGTCCTTGTATATGAGACACCCAAAGCCAGAGAGGCTTCACGGATCGTATTTGGAATCAGTTTCAGGGTCTCTTCAGTCGACCTGACAACCACCGGAAGCATCATCAGTGCCAACGCAAAAGAACCTGAAAAAACAGAAAAAGAGCCGAAGGTCACGACAATCCAGGCATAGGCGATCAGACCGATTACAATTGATGGGATTCCCTGGAGGATCTCCGCACAAAGTCTGACTGCATCTGCAAGTCTGCCTTCCCCGGCCTCTGAAAGATATATCCCGGTCAGCACACCCACCGGAATTGCAAATACAGAAGCAGTCACAACCGCCATGATTGTCCCTGCAAGAGCATTTACGATACCGCCACCGACATCCCCCATGGGTTTGGGTAAAGAAAGCAAAAACTCCCAGTTAATGACCGGTAGTCCATTTTTAATAATATAATAAAGGACCAGAAAAAGCGGTACGATCACTAAGAAAGCGAAGAAGTAAACGCCGCATAAAAACAGTCTGTCCTTAATAACTCTGAAAAAAGTATTACTTTTAATCATTATCAGTTAACCACATTAAGTCTGTTCACAATATATCTACCGACTACATTTATCACCAGAGTCACCAGCAGCAGCAGTAGAGCGATCTCAACCAGTGAAGCCACATGAATCGTATCTGTAGCCTCGGCAAATTCATTGGCAATAATACTAGCCATGGTATTTGACGGACTGAAAATAGAATCCATTATTTCATTGGCATTTCCGATCACCATGGTAACCGCCATAGTCTCTCCAATGGCCCTTCCAAGCGAAAGCAGGACTCCGGCAAAAAGCCCGGAAACAGCCTGGGGAATAATTATCTTTTTTATCATTTCATAACGGGTCGCGCCCAAAGAGAGTGCTGCCTCTTTAAGGTCTGCCGGCACCATTTTTACAACATCCGCAGCAATGGCTGCAGAATAAGGAATGATCATAATAGCCAGAACAATCGAAGCGGTCAGAATCCCCACGCCATAGGGAACCACTCCCAGTTTTATCTCAATAGACCGTATTACCGGAACCAGTACAAACAGAGCCCAGAACCCGTACACAACAGAAGGGATACCCGCCAGAAGCTCAACAACACTCTTTAAAAAAGAAGAGAAAAACCCTTCCCTGTAATATTCACCCAGAAAAAGCGCTATGGAAAACATAAACGGCAAAGATATCAAAAGGGCCAGAAAGGATGTTGCCAGAGTCCCTAAAAAAAAGGCCAGCGCACCGTATTCTTCGAATACCGGATCCCATGTTTTTTCAGTTACAAATGAAGGTCCGATCGCCTTTATTGCAGGCCAGGCTTCAAGTGTCAGAGTGACGACAATACCTGCCAGGATAAGAAGCATAGACAGACCCATACCCTGAAGTATTTTTTTAAAGATATCATCAGTTGTCCACTGAAATATATTTTTCATTTTTAGTCCAAATAATACCGTCGGCCTTTGTATAGCGGCAAATCTGTTTAATATTATCTTCTCAGCTGTAATCATCGTTATGTCAGAAATGGGGAAGCACCTGTTCAGGATGCTTCCCCGATCAATTCTATTTCAAGAGCGGTGTGCCGTTATAGGTAACTGCCTTTAAGATCTTCTCTCCTTTTTTAACAGCCTCATCAGGCAGCGGCGCATAGTGAAGCGGTTTTGCAAGTTCCTGTCCCTCATGCAGCACCCACCAGAGCATATTGATAAGCGTATCCGCTTTTGCTTTATCTCTATTGTCATAGTTTTGTTCTTTATAGAATATCAGCCAGGTAAATCCGCTGATCGGATATCCATCCTTTGAATCCGTATCCGTAATGGATACCCGGGTATCCTCCGGAAGCGCTACATTTGCGGCCAAACTCACAGTCTCAATAGATGGTGCTACAAAATTGCCTGATTTGTTCTGAACATGTGCATAAGACATATTGTTAGAAAGGGCATAGATCAGCTCAACATACCCGACAGAACCCGGAACCTGCTTCACCAGACCGGCAACACCAGGGTTTCCTTTTGCGCCCAGACCTGTGGGCCAGTTCAAGGATTTACCGGCTCCGACTTTTTCTTTCCATTGACTGCTGACTTTGCTCAGATAATCACTAAAAATGGAGGTTGTCCCACTGCCGTCAGACCGGTGAACAACGACGATGTTAATATCCGGCAGAGCCACAGCCTTATTGGCTGCCTTTATTTTTGAGTCATTCCACTTTATGATTTTCCCCAGAAAGATCTCAGAGATAATTTCCGGAGTAAGATTCAGCGTAAGATCTCCCGGCAGGTTATAACTGACCACCACTGCGCCCAGACAGGTGGGAACATGAAGAATATCGCCTTCTGCTTTATTAAGATCTGCTTCTTTCATAAACGCATCTGTCCCGCCGAAATCAACGGTCTTTTTTAAAAGTTGGCGTATCCCGCCGCCCGACCCAATGGCCTGATAGTTGGTCTCTACCCTTTTTGACTTGTGATAGGTATCAAAAAGTTTTGAATAATACGGATAGGGAAATGTCGCACCGGCCCCCAGAAGCTCATTTGCAAAAGCCGGCGTCTGAAACATACAAACAGCTAATAACATGGATAAGAACATCATTTTTTTCATTACAGAATTCTCCTTAAGTGTTAATAATCTCATTCTTCATAATTATGGACTTTATCTTGTCATTAAAAACAGGGTCAGAGTTATTTAAAGCCTTCCCTTTTTAATGTTTATATTGTTAATGTCTTACAAATTAACTGTCCATTGTTAATACAAGAGAAAGGTTGTGTTAATTTTGGGTTAATTTCGTGACATACAATTAAATAAATTATATTTTCCCTGAAAAATACCATATTTTTTAAATTCATTTTTATTAATTGCTGTCAAAACATAGAAAGTGCTCTTTTAAAAAGAACACTTTCTAGTGATGCTCCCCGTCTACAAGGCGGGGCATCCCGGTAATTAAGATTGATTTCTTGGATTATATCGCTCGACCCAGCCCACAGGAGCGGGGCTTCCGCGAAACACTCCGGTCAATTCTTAATTTATTTATAACAGTAAAGATTCCATTTTATTAATCCTTAACAAACGTACCTGCATAACATTCAAGGTCTATTGTTAAAATTTAACGTTTATGTCTGCCTGAAACAGGTCTTCATCCAAACTGTTACCGCTGATCCTTTTCATGCGGTAATAATCCAGTTCTAAACTGATGTTTTTAGCAAGACCATATTTAAATACAAACTCACAACCTTTCACACCGGTTTCTCCGCCATATGAATCTGAATCCGGAAATACATCCAGCCAGGCATCCTGCTCAAGTCTTCTGTAAAGTGCCTTAATCTGCCACTGTTTTGCATTTTTGACCTTTTTGTCTCCAAACTTAACGCCCGCAATATACCCTTCATCATCATTGCTTACACTCACATTATTGACATACTCCCCGAACAGGGCAACAAAGGGGATACTGTCCATACCGGTTGCACATCCCAGTTCACCGCTAACAGCAAAGGCATCAAAATCATCGTCCAGCACACCGCTGCCGTAAAGAGAATTGGTTCCTGAGTTATGATCAAGTGTGGTACCCTCCACATTGGTCATCTCATACCAGGTCAGGGCATTCTTAAAATAAGCTGAGTCCCCAAGGTTAATCTTATATCCGGGCTGAATAACAAACATCATCGGGTCATTCTCATCTCCGCCGCGCTCATCAAGGACCCACACCCCGCTGTTAACAAACAATTCAGCAGTTTCTATTTTTTTGTTTAAAAGGATTGACACACCTTCCGGGCGGATATCACTGTCCCACAGAAGATCAGAAGGGGTCCACAGTGGATTTTTAAATTTTCCACCCACAAGCGTTAACCCGTCATAAGGCTTGTATGATGCATATGCATAATCCAGACGCAAATCAGGAGACTCAAAGGAATTTGTCATGGTCTGATTGGTTGAACGCGGATCTGTTCCGCCTGTTGCAAAACCAATTCCCACGTCAACCTTATCTGATATGTGGCTGACGATTCCCAAACGAAGTCTGTAACGGCCTCTGTGACGGTCAGCAGAATTGTCCCTGTCAGTAAACTGATAACGCAGTCTGAAATCTCCGGTCAGATCGGTTCTGGACACCCATTCCGGGACGTTGAACGCAAGAGATCCGTCTTCTTTTAAAGCTGCTTTTGTTTCCTGGACAACGATCTCACGTTCTTTTTTGGCCTCTTCCTTCACTTCAACCAGGATATCTTTTGCATCGGTTGAACTGATCACACCCTTTTCAACCAGCTTTTGAACCAGGATATCCACCTCCCCCGCAAAAGAACTGCTCATCCAACAACCTGTCATAATTATTACGGCTGCAACAACTAGAATTCTTTTTCTCATTAATTCCTCCTCTAAGTTAATTTTCAATTCTATTGTTTTGTTATTCATAAATTAACTTCTCATTGTTAATGAAAAAAGAAGTCTGTGTTAAATTTGAGTTAATTTTACGGAAAATCAGAATGAAACAGAACTATGTCGGGAATAACCAAATAAGGCATAAAAAAAGTGCTCAGATTAGCTAAGAGCACTTTTATGTATATTTCTGCCTTATAAGTATTTTCAGATATTAACGCACACCTGATATCGACTGAGCAATATTAAAGGCATGATCGCCCATTTTTTCAAAGCTGCTTAGCATATCAATAAATACCAGGCCCTGATCTACATCACAGTCCCCGCTGTTAAGACGTTCAATATGAGATCTCCTAAGATCGGAACGCATCTTATTGATCTCGCCCTCTAGAGATCCAGCCCGGCTTAGAATATTGGTTTTGCGCTTGGTAATATTCTCATTAATCAGAATAAGCAATTCCTTAACCTTTGCAGCAACACCGTTCATCTCACCCAGAGCTTTATCAGAAAAAACAAGCTTCTGTTTATGGAGCCGTTGGATCTGTTTAAAAAGAATTTCACCGTGATCACCGATTCTCTCAAGATTGTTGACCGCATTTAAAGTTTCCTCTATCTCCTCACTTATTTCGTTTGAAGTCGTATTCCGGATAACCAGCACCAGAAAGGTAGTCAGCTCATGTTCCAGGCTGTCCACCAGCAGCTCTTTTTCATTAACACGGGCAGCATAATCCTCAATATCTCCGTCAACTTTATCCTTGAGATTAAACAGCTCCATTACTGTATCCAGCATGGAAAGAACACTTTCAGACATTCTGGAAAGCTCCCGTTTACTCTCTTCAAGAGCCAGCGGCGGCGTATTAATCAGGTTCGATGAAATATAGACAAGGTGAGTCTCCTCTTTTTTCTTCGATTCCGGCACGATCTTTATCGCCAGCCATGCCAGCCCGGATATGAACGGAAGTACGATTAGGGTATTGGTTATGTTAAAAAGCGTATGAAAAGCAGCCAAATGTTCAGGAAGCGCAGGGCCGGTCACACTCCCCGGAATAATTGAGTCCACCAGGGATAAAAAGATCCTGAAAAAGAACAGTATCCAGACAACACCGAATACATTAAAAAGCATATGCGCCCGGGCAGCACGCTTGGCAACGGTAGAAGCTCCAATCGCAGCCAGGTTGGCTGTTATGGTGGTACCGATATTTTCACCCAGGATAAGAGCCGCACAGGTGGGATAATCGATCAGGTTCTGGCTGGCCAGAGTCAGGGTCAGCGCCATGGTCGCACTGGATGACTGGATAACCATGGTCACCACAGTTCCCACACCTACAACAGCAATAGTTGAAAGAAGCGTATCCGCTCGATATTTACTCATAAAAGTGATCACTTCCTGGGAATGCTTCAGATCTCCAAGAGCATCTTTCATAATGGTCAAACCGAAGAAAAGAAACCCGAACCCCATCAAGACCTCACCCCAATCGGTTAAACGCTGTTTACCTGCAAAACGGACAAAGAACCCCACAGTGATCGCCGGCAAAGCAAAAAGTGCTATCTTGATCTTAAACCCAAGAATCGCCACCAGCCATCCCGTCACGGTCGTACCGATATTGGCACCAAGGATGACCCCCAGAGACTGAGTAAGGTTCATCAATCCTGCATTCACAAAACTGACCAGCATAACCGTAGTTGCACTCGACGACTGGATTCCCGCAGTGATTAAAAAACCGGTAAAGACCCCTGAAAAACGGTTGCTGGTAATCCTCTTTAGCGTCGTTCTTAAACGGTTACCGGCAACCTTCTGGAGCGCCTCACTCATGATCTTCATACCATAAAGAAAAAGACTTAAACCGCCCAGAATGTTGATCACCATGGACAAACTGATCATGGGTTTCTCCTTATATATTGAAATTAAACAACTAGCTTGGGCTTATGAATTGTTAAAATTTTAGGATACAATTGTTAAGATCTGATTAACTTTTCTTAACATAAGTTCTCTGTTCATGCAAATAAGCGCCAACAGTAAAGATAATGTTAAGATCAGAAAAAAAACAAATGACTTGTTTTTGATTAAATGACAACTATTCTGTGAGGATGGGAAGTGTAACTTTAAAACAGGACCCCTTGCCGGGAATACTTTCAACCTCTATCGTCCCTTTATGAAGCAAGACAATATGCTTGACGATGGAAAGCCCCAGACCTGTACCGCCGACATTTCTGGAACGGGATTTATCTACCACATAAAAACGTTCGAAGATCTTTGTGAAGTGTTCCCGGAAAATCCCGATGCCGGAATCCTTGAAAAAAATCTGAAGATTGTCCTTGTTATAAATAACTTTAACGGCAATACTGCCTTTTTCCGTATATTTGATTGCGTTATCGATCAGGTTTATAAAAACCTGTTCCAGCTTAAAAGGATCGATTAAAACAGCGCGGGGCTCTCCACTAAATGAAAGGTCAATAGATATTTGGCTGTCTCTGAGTTTTTCCTGATAGATATCCATGATCTGAAGCGCCAGTTTATCAATCTCTGTATTTTGGAGTTCCAGACTCTGTTTTTCCTCCAGCGCTGAAAGGGACACCAGGTCAGTCACAATGTTAATCAGCCGGTCCGTATGGCGACTGATAATATCCAGATAATGGCTTAGACCATCATCTCTGTTTTCATCCCTTATGGTTTCAACAAACCCTTTTATAGCCGTGAGCGGTGTCCTAAGCTCATGGGATACATTCACCACAAAATCCCTTTTCATACGTTCAACATCTTTAAGCTCTGTAATATCAAGGAATGTGATCAGAATATCCTCCCGAACGCTGTTATAGGCAGCACTGCATAAAAAACTATTGCCTTTATACCGGATATCCTTAAGACAGGTACACTTGTCCTGTTGTGTTTTTTTAATAAGTTCCCCAAGCTGCTGTTCCCGTATCACTTCCCAGTAAAATTTTCTTTCAAAATCCCCTAGCCCTGTCATTTTCTTTAAAGATTCATTAATAAGACAAATCCTGTTTTCTTTATCAATAAGCAGTAAACCTTCGCTCATTGAAGAAATTATATTGTCTAATTCTTCTTTTTGAATAGAGACCTCATCAAAAAGTGAACGTATTTTTTCAGTCATAAAGTTAAAACTGTCTGCGAGCCCTTTAAGTTCATCATTACTCTTTAAAAACACCCGGGTCTCAAAATTTCCCGACGCAACACTCATGGAAGCTTCACTAAGTTTACGAATTGGTTTGGTAAGCTTTCTGGCCAAAAGATAGGCCCCCAAAAGAGCAAGGAGAGAGATGACCAAGGTAACCTGAACGCACCTTTTTTTCAGATCATTTAAGATCAGATTAATATCGCTCAGAAAAAGACTC
The DNA here is from genome assembly GCA_964387595.1 of uncultured Thermodesulfobacteriota bacterium. Lineage (GTDB taxonomy): Bacteria > Desulfobacterota > WTBG01 > CAIYCZ01 > CAIRTM01 > JAHEEI01. Next base: position 29,550 of record CAYLYF010000022.1, read on the forward strand.
AAGCGCACAACGGCTATTATTTTATCCTGTTTATAATAGGGCAGCGCCACATACAGCATGGACTCTTTAATGGTGGTACTGTAACGCAGAGAAGAAGAAGCACTGCCCTGAAAGGCCTGGATCACTTCAGACCTTGCCTTATGATTTTCCATTTTCAAGGGGTCTTTTTCAGAATCCGCTAATACAGAACCATCAAAATCAATAATCGTAATACGGACGTTTATCTTAGCCCCTATTTTTTTAACCAGAATATCCAGTTCAGATCTTTTTTCGGTCTCAAGCAAAGGCGATATAACCATAGAAACCGTCTTACCGATTTTTGTCAGATCCGCTCCCAGCACCTGAAGATGATAGTTGCGCATAATACTGAAGGATGAGAAAAAAACAGCTAGAGACAGTATTAAAATTATGACAAAGTAGCCGCTGACAATTTTTATAAAAATAGACTGTTTCATTCTTCCAGTTTATACCCCACACCTCTTACATTTTTTATTAAGCCGGAAGCCTTACCCAGTTTTTCACGCAGATGCCGGATATGAACATCGACCGTTCTGTCAATAACTGCCTTTTCATCACCCCATAGATGATCAAGGATCTTATCTCTGGGAAAAACCCAGCCTTTTTTTGATGAAAGGACTTCAAGGATCTTAAATTCCGTAATGGTCAGGTCAATTTTTTTACCGGATAAAACAACCTCGAATTTTTCAAGATCGATCTCGATATCTTTGCCGACTGTAATTTTTTTTGATGTCCCCGGTTTCAAATGCCTGCGGAGAACTGCTTTCACCCGTGCAACCAGCTCTTTAGGAGAAAACGGTTTGGTCACATAATCATCTGCCCCAAGTTCAAGACCCAGGATCTTATCCGTCTCATCACTCCTTGCTGTAAGCATGATAATGGGTAAATTAGAAATCATTGCGTGGCTTCTTATTTTTTTACATATCTCTATTCCGTCCATATCCGGCAGCATCAGGTCAAGGATAAGAAGATCTGGCTTACCTTTTTCAACATAGTTAAAAAAGTCTCTGCCGTTCTCAAAGCATTTAGTTTTAAACCCATTTTTTTCAAGATGTATCGAAATAAGCTCACTAATATCAGGCTCGTCTTCGACGATCACAACAGTTTGTTTCATAGCTACCTCATAATTTTAATTAATGCAGAATATGGGGTCTGCAAACAGATTTATTTCAATTTTTTGATTTTAACAACATTTTAACTTTATTCTATTATTAAACAAAAGTATTAATTTTGTGTTAAGGCTGCATTAATTTTACGTTATCAGCGGCACAGGTTATTTCTATTGTTTAACTTTACTGAAAATGTTAATATTTTTAGTTTTTATATGAATACGGATAACAAGGCAATGAAAAAAACAGATGCTATTGAAAGAATCCTTCCTTTTGTAACCAAGGCAAGCCGATATCTTGGAAATGAGATCAATTCTGTCAAAAAAGACCATTCAAGCGCTTCGATTACCTTTGCCCTGGCCTTCCCGGACACCTATGAAGTGGGGATGTCTCACCTTGGACTGCATATCTTATATGATGTTTTAAACAAAAAAGATGAAATAGCCTGTGAACGTGCATTTGCTCCCTGGCCGGACATGGAACAGGAGATGAAAAAACAGAACCTTCTGCTGTCCTCACTTGAATCAGGAGCTATAATTAAAGATTTTGATATTTTAGGCTTTTCACTTGAATATGAGCTTTGCTATGCCACTGTACTAAAAATGCTGAGCCTGGCCGGAATACCGCTTCTTTCAAAAGACAGACAAAGTGACTACCCGCTGATCATCGCAGGGGGGCCAAGTACTTTAAACCCTGAACCTGTTGCTGATTTTTTTGATGCTATTGTTATCGGCGACGGTGAGGATGCCGTTATCGAAATATCAGATACGGTTAACCAGTGGAAAAATACCAGCAGGGATAAAAAGAACCTTTTAAATGAACTGTCAGAAATCCCGGGTGTTTATATCCCCTCATTTTTTGACCTTGAGTACAACGCGGACAAAACAGTAAAAGAGGTCATTTCTCTAAAAAAAGGCTATGAAAAAGTTGAACGGCGCATAGTCTCAAACTTTGACCAACAGCCTTTCTGCACCTCGCCCATTGTTCCATACATGCAGATCATCCATGACCGGGCTGCAGTTGAAATAACCCGGGGATGCTCCAGAGGCTGCCGTTTCTGCATGGCCGGCATGATATACCGGCCTGTACGTGAAAAAAGCACCTCAAAGATAAGAGAACTGGCTTCTGAGACCTTAAAAAACACAGGATATGAAGAACTTGCGTTTGCATCACTTTCTTCCGGTGATTATTCTGACATTGAAAATCTCCTAACCCTTACCATGCAGGAACACCTGAAAGATAAGATCGCTGTATCCTTTCCATCCCTTCGGGCTGGCACTCTAACAACAGAGCTTATCGACCAGATCAAAAAAGTTAGAAAAACAGGCTTCACCATCGCACCTGAGGCCGGAACACAGCGTTTAAGAAATGTGATTAATAAGGGAATATCAGAAGAAGAGATCCTTGACACCTCTACAAAAATATTTTCCGCAGGATGGAACCTTGTAAAACTCTATTTCATGATAGGACTGCCCACTGAAACCATAGAAGATCTTGACGGCATAATAGCACTGACTAAAAAAGTACTTGAGGCCGGCCGTAAAACAGGCAGAGGAAGAATACAGATAAATGTCAGCATCTCAACCTTTGTTCCAAAACCGCACACCCCTTTTCAGTGGGAAGAGCAGGACAGCGAAGAAACAATACTTGAAAAGCAGGCATATTTACGAAAAGGCTTAAGATCAAAAAAAATAAATTTTAAATCACACGACCATAAACTGAGCATTCTTGAAAGCATATTCTCTCGGGGAGACAGACACCTTGCACCGGTATTGCAAAAAGCCCATGAACTGGGTGCCGGATTTGAAGCATGGTCAGAATATTTTGACAATGACATATGGACCAAAGCCTTTGAACACTGTGATGTGAATAAAGAACACTACTTAAGAAAAAGAGATGTTGATGAATGCCTGCCCTGGTCTCATATTTCAAGCAGGATAAGAACAGATTTTCTTTTAAATGAACGGGAAAAGGCCTACCTGGAGCAGCTCACACCTGACTGCCGCACGGCGGACTGCTCACAATGCGGCGTATGCGGGAAAAGCATCAACCCCGAACTTAAATCCAAAAGCACCTGTACCCCGGACAGCGAAAAAAAACCGGCTTCAATTGAGAATTCAAAACCTGAAGATGAACCTTCTTATTACTATACCTTTTCGTTTTCCAAAACCGGGTCGGCAAAATTCATAAGCCACCTGGAGCTTTCCCGCTGTTTTGCAAGAGCCATGAGAAGAGCAGACATACCGATGAAATATTCTAAAGGATTTCATCCTCTTCCACGTATCATATTCCACGAAGCACTCTCCGTTGGTATTGAAAGTATGGAAGAATCAGCAAACCTTGAACTTATCAAAAAGATAGAACCGGGTGATATTATTTCAAAGATCAATCCCCATTTGCCTGAAGGTATCAAAATAAACACGGCAAAAAAAATCACCTTAAAGAAAGAAGGTCTGGCCGTCAAGACTAAACACAAAAGATATTTAATATACTTACCGTCAGGATACAACCTTAAGGAAAAACTTGAGGAATATAATGCCAAAAAAGAAATTATTATTACACTTGTTTCAAAAAGAAAATCGTATAATATAGATATTAAAAAGGCAGTAAATAATTGCTCTATTTTAGAAAACAGCATACTTGAGATAATCACAAATAATACTCAGGAAAAATCACCTAAAATAGTAAAGATAGTTGAGACAATACTTCAGCTTGATGAAAGAGAAACCGCTTCACTTAAGATAATAAAGCTCGCCGGCAATTAAATAAGACCGGAGTTATCGCAGAAGCCTTTCAGACCAGACTTCCGCAAATAACACCGTAAAGACATAAAGATAAAAGATCAACCCTACTAAACTTAATTTTAAATATGGCTTCAGAACTTATTATAAATGTAACTTCACTTGAAACCCGTGTTGCCTTACTTGAAAACGGTATCCTTTCGGAACTTCACATCGAAAGGGAACTGGATAAAGGTGTCGCCGGAAACATATATAAGTGCAATGTCCAAAGAATACTGCCGGGTATACAGGCTGCATTTACAGATATTGGTCTGGGACGTTCAGCTTTTCTTTACGTTGATGACGTATACAATAATACTGAAAAAGACTTTGAAAAGATGATGGAGGACTTTAAATCCGGCAATGAAGCTATCGGACTTCCTCCGGAAAACAAGCGCGGCAAACAATCATCCTCTCCTCCCATTGAAAACATCTTAAAAGAGAACAGTGAGCTGCTGGTTCAGGTGATAAAAGAGCCTATCGGAAGCAAAGGAGCAAGAATATCGTCAAACATATCACTACCCGGCCGCTACCTTGTATACCTTCCTACCCTTGACAATACCGGAATATCCCGAAGGATAACATGTGAAAACGAAAGAAAAAGATTAAAAGATATCATCCTGGGAATAAAACCGAAAGGTTCCGGCTTCATCATAAGAACCGCATGCGAAGGCGCCAGCAGAGACGACCTTGTCGCTGACATGGAATTTTTGGTAAAGTTGTGGGAAAACATCCAGAAAAAAGCGGCTAATGCCCCGGTGCCTTCTATGATCCATGAAGATCTTAGCGTATCCTTAAGGGCAATCAGAGACCTTTACAGCAAAAATGTAATGAAGGTCATTGTAGATTCAAAAAAACCTTATGATGAAATCATAAATTTTATTGATACGTTTATGCCTCAGCTCAAATATTCAGTAGAACTTTACGATAAAGAAGATCAGATCTTTGATGCATACGGTATAGAAATAGAGATCAGCCGGGCACTGGGTAAAAGAATATGGCTAAAATCAGGCGGTTATATCATCATTGAAAAAACTGAAGCATTGGTCGCAATAGATGTAAACACCGGCAAATTTGTGGGCAAAGGAAAACAATCTGACACCATATTAAAAACAAACCTTGAAGCAATAAAAGAAATCGCCTATCAAATAAGATTAAGAAATCTTGGCGGTATCATAATTATTGACTTTATTGATATGGAAAAAGAAATCGACCGTGAGAAAGTACAGAATACACTTGAAGAGGCATTACGCAGGGACAGGACAAAAACAAATATTCTCCCCATGTCGGAACTGGGTCTGATTCAGATGACAAGAAAAAGAGTGCGGGAAAACCTGAGCGGCCAGATGTGTTCCACCTGCCCCTACTGTGAGGGAAAAGGCCTTATCAAATCCGTACCCTCCATTGCATATGATGTCGTCCGGGCAATAAAAAGGGAGCCCGGCAACGGCACTGAAGGAAAGGTTTTTGTCCGGGCACATCCCGATGTTGTCGCATTCCTGTACGATGAAGAAAGCAGCAGCATTGAAAATGCTGAAAACGAAATAAACAAAAGAATCATTATAAAATCAAACACAGATTTTCATCGCGAAGAGTTCGAGATTTTTTCCAAGTAAAAACTATCCAGGACTATAAGATAATACAATCCACTACTTTTTTCTGAACCCAGCCTTTTTTACCGTCACAAAGGCTTATCTTAACCCACCCTTCATTCTCCTGCAGCCATACAAATTCTGCGCCCTCATGAAGTTTAAAAAGAACGGTTCCATTGATGGTGCGGCCTGAACGGACAAGTATCTCTTTATGGGTCACCACACCTTTTTTTACAAAATAATGATTGTAGATCTTAAAGCCCGAGCTGGGCCCGATTACAAGCATCAGAAAAACAGTTATATAAAAAACTATTTTCAAAACTTCATTTCTATAAAAGCACCGGACAGCCAGCAATAACCAGAATAAAAAATTAACAGCCAAAAAAAGATATGAAAGCTCATAAACATTAAGCTTGGAATACCAAAAACAGAAATTTTCGATAAAAGATACCAGCTCTTTACACTCAATATTATCACGGGTCAGCTCATAAGCATACCCAAGGTTTGCCTGCAGGTCCTCATCACGGGGCATCAGTAGCTCAGCCTTACGATAATTGAGTATTGCTCGGCCAACCTCACCTGTTTTTAAATACGAATTACCAAGGTTATAAAACATCTCACCGTTTATTATTCCACTGGAAATAATTTTTTCATAGCAGACAACGGAAGTCTTAAAGTCAGAACCCACATAAGCCTCATTGGCTTTCAAAAAAAGTCGCGGGTAGTCAACGGAATCCTGTTCGTCAGCAGCATAAACGTTGATCATGCTGAAAAGAATTAAAGCAGCTAATGTTAATATAATTTTTTTCATCTTTTTAATTTCTTATTGACTAAGACAACACACTTTTTCATCAAATCAAAGATTTCTTCTTTCTCTTGCGCGGAATATTGTTTAAACCCGAACTGTCCGGAATCATAAAAAAGCATAATACGTTTCATATTATCAACAATCTCAACCGGTATTTCACCGGCCAGCAGCATCGCTTCCATCTCATTTACAGTTAATGCATTGCCGGGAACATTAAACCTGTCCGCAATAAAATCCTTCAGGATTTTCTGCGCAAACTGATAAAAATCAGAATTACTGTCTTTTAGTTTTTTTGATGCAGCATATATATTCTTTTTAAACAGCTTATAAGCATTTCGCTGTCTTGTAAGACCTGCGCCCTCTTCCTTTTTTTCTCTGGAAATCTTATATAAAAAAGCAGTGAAGTAAAGAACAACAGGAGCAAATAAAAGAATCAAGCTGATCAAGAAAAACATCTTATGCGTTTCATTTGAAAACGCATTAAGGCCGGTATGAATCGGCAGTATATCCTTACCCAGAATTTTAACATCCTGTTTAACTGCCAGATTTTTCATACCTTCAACAACCGCAAACTTCTCCTTGTCTTTTGCAGGTATAACATCCATGACATAGGGTCCGGTCACGGCTTTTTCATATCTGCCGGAATCAGGATTATAAAAGGAAAAAGATATTTCCGGAATCTTAAGTTTACCTTCCACCAGAGGAACGAGGGCCTTCTTTATAACAAGACTCCCGCCGGCTTTTCCCTTTATTATCTTCGGCTCAAAAACAGGCTTGTCATCATAAACTTTAAAATTTTGGAGTCCGCCTGTTTCTATCTGATTGTTATTTTTTAAATTTCCCGTTCCCGAAATATTCAGGGTAAGCGTAACAGACTCGCCTTTTTCAACTTTTTTGGAGCTTAACGAAGACGTCATTTCAAAATTTCCCACCAGATTTGTAAAACCGGGAGGCTTTCCCACAGCAGGAAGCGGCTGAACCATTACTGTAACAAAACCGGATTTAAGAACTTTAGGAACAGTTTCTGAAAAACCAAAAAAAGAATCACCAAAAAACGAGTTGTTAAATTGACTACGGCCTCTTCTTTTTTTGCTGACCACAACACTGCACTGAAGCGTTGAAGGCGTTATTTTAAATACTCCGGTTTTTGTAGGGAAAAGAGCATATTTAATCTCTGTGACAACAAACTGACGCCCGTTAATAACCTTTTGATACTCTTTTTCTTTTCCCAGATCCTCTTTAATAAAACCATCAAAAGAAGGTGTTTCAGTAAGGCTTGCATTTGCTATTTTGACCGCCCGGCAAAATTTAAAGGTATAAATAATCTGCTGGTAAATATGAGGACGGTCGTTATCAACCTCAGCAACCACAAAAACATCTTTTGAAGCTTCTTCTGCGGCAGAAGCTTCCTGAATATTTATTCTTATTTTATTACTTTTTATCCTGTCACCCCTGTCTTTGAGATAAAAAGGTCCGATGGTATAAGAACCTGTTTTTTCAGGATGCAGAAGATAATTATATTCTATACTTGAGGTCATCTGCCCGTTCACAATACTTACCTGTGAAGAACTTCCTCTAGACTGGACTCTAAAATCCGGCATTTCAGGAAGCTCAGGATTATCACGGGTTCCTTTTACTGAAATCCTTAACAGGATATAGTCTTCAAGTGTAATATCATTTTTATCTACCATCGCTGTAACGGATACCGATTCTGCAAACAGACTGCATGGCAGAAGAAGCGTCGCTAAAACAGCCAGGACATAAAATGTTTTTAAATTATAATATTTATGATAAATATTTTTTATCATTACCAGTCTTTTCCTGACCGGGCTCTGGACCCGCCCTTTTTTTGTTTTCCCTGTTTTTTAAACTTATCCCTGTCTTCCTGCAGACTGTTCAGCCACTGCTCTGCTTCGCCCTTTGTCATCTCAGCAGCCTGGCCGGAAGAGCCTTCACTCTGGCCATCGTCTTTTTCCTTATCTTCTTCTTTTACAGCTGACTTTTTTTCTTCGTCCTGATCCTTATCCTCTTTTTCACCTTTATCAGAGGTCTGTTCCTGTTTGCCATTTTGTTCTTCGTCCTTATTATCACCCTGATCCTGTTCTTTATTTTGACCGGATTCGCACTGACCCTCCTGCTGCTGTTCTTTCTTTTCCTGTTGCTTTTGTTTTTCTTCTGTCTTTTTAGACTCATTTATTTTTTTCTTTATCTCTTCACGGACAAATTCCAGATTATGCTGAGCATCCTTATCTTCAGGATCAAGTTCAAGTGCCTTTTTAAAATATTCGACCGCCTCTTGAAGTTTTCCCTGCCGATACATTGCGTTTCCGGTATTATAGAGTGCAGTCTCTTCAATCTGAGCATCCTGGGCAGTTGCTGCCACATCGAGATATCCCTTAACCGCCTCTTCATAATTTTTCATCTTATAGTGAGAGGAGGCTATATTATACTTAACCTTGATATCTTCAGGAGCTTCGATCTGGGCATCAACAAACACACTTAAGGACTCATCATATTTCTCTTCACCGTACAACGATTCGCCTTCCTCCATTTTTTCATAAAGGGAGTCTGCATATAACTGTGATGATAAAATAACTGATAAAAATATTAGGGTTATCGTTAAAGCAGTTCGATACATCTTATCCTCTCATCTAAAACCTTCAAAAGCTTATGCTTAATTTTAAATTTTATCAGAACCTGTAGAATTTTCAAGATTATTAACTGTAAATGTTTTGTAAAAAAAATTAGAAATTAAAAGGTATTGGGTGGATAAAACTTGGGATAGGAACTTACCAGGATACTGCCTGTCAAACACTGCCCTTAAGCTCAGCTGTTTTATTTAAAAGCTTTTCAAGAACCTCGCCTGCAGGCCCTTTGATAATATAATCCGAGACATATCCGGTGAAAGGTGTCTCGGAAATATTCAGTTCAACAACTTTTGCGCCTGCCCGTTTTGCAATGTGCGGCATCGAAGCCGCCGGCTGTACTTCAGCTGAAGTACCGATAACAAGCATTAAATCACAGGCATTTGATTCCTGATCAGCACGCGATAAAGCATCAACCGGAATTGCTTCACCAAAAAAAACCGCATCAGGTTTTACAGGCCCGTTGCACTTTTCACATGAAGGCGGTATGCTTTCCAGTGAAACATCAGTACTGGGAACTTTATATCCACAGTCCATGCAAACAACAGACTGAAGGTTTCCATGAAATTCGATAACATTTTTACTTCCGGCCACATGATGAAGGCCATCAACATTCTGAGTAATAATTGAACTGACAAGCCCCATTTCCTCAAGTTTAGCAAGTGCGATATGACCTCTGTGGGGCTTAGCTTTCATAATCTCTGCCTGCATCTCGCTAAGCATGATCCACGCTTTTTCAGGCGCATTCCTAAGGGTTGTAATATGACCATACTCAACGGGATCATACTTCTCCCATAGACCACCGGGCCCCCTGAAAGGTGCTATTTTACTCTCAACGGACATCCCTGCTCCGCTTAAAACAACAACTTTTTTTGCTTCAAGGATATCTTTTGCAAGCCGTGTGATCTCTTCGTCTTTTATCACAATATTTTGCCCCTGATTTATTTGTATTCTTATTTTATTATAACAGAACATTCTGTATTTCAAGAAATAAATTATTTTCGACTGGAAAAACACCCCGGGTAATACAAAAAAACATGAAATTGCTTCGAAAAAAGGGGGGGGTGTTGTCCTCTCCAATTTTGAACTTGAATTTCTATATTAGAGCCTGTCCAAAAATATAAAGTGCTTAAGTGACAGTGGGGAAAAGATCTT
>CAYLYF010000023.1:0-39577 GCA_964387595.1 uncultured Thermodesulfobacteriota bacterium
TCTTTTCCCCACTGTCACTTAAGCACTTTATATTTTTGGACAGGCTCTATATAACAATAATGCATAATAATTATATATTCATTTATTATGAAAAATCTATTTTTATTTTTTCTTTGGTGGGTTTTAAACGTGCGGCACCGTCTTACAAAAATCTTTTGATCTCCGATTCAAAAGATTCACGGTCTTTAAAAAGTATGGTGTAAAGACCTTTTGCTGAAGCTTTTTTGATGTTGTTTTCATTGTCATCAACAAAGAGCGCAGCGTCTGCGGGGATGTTCATTTCATCCAGCACGGTGTCATAGATTTCTCCACCATCGTGCTTGCTCTGGTGAAGATGAAAACTGTTAAAGATGCGGTCAAAACATTTGAAGAAACCGTTTTTTTTGTTTAAAAGGTCAAGCCAGTCTGTCTGATCACTTAAAATAGCCGTTGAAATATTTTGATCGCGGAGCTGTTTAATCGTCTCAAGCATCCAGCCCCGGAGAATAAACCGTGAAAAGATCTGATCTCTTAACGCTTCATCGGTTTCACTTAAGGTAAACTGTTTTCGCACTGCCTGCCAGAAGGTTTTTTCATCTGCACGGCCCGTTAGATAACCGCAGTCAGCAATGATGGATACAACAGATAAATAAAAAGTCCGGGAGTCAAGTGAATTTGCTTCTCCAATTGAAAGAAGCCCCTGCTTAAAACCCTCTTCTGCGATCACCCCCCCGAAGTCGAACAGGGCCAGTTTTATTTTTGAATTGTTAGAAGTCATTTTTTATATCGATTAAATTAATGGTTATAACCGCAGACGCAAAGAGTGCAAAAAACTGCGTTTTGTTTAACATATTAAATTTTTCAATTTATGGTTTCCGTGTTAAACACGGAATGACATCTTTTGTTTTTATTGTTTTTCACACCCAGCTTTTCTCTGTGGACGCTGCCTGCCTCGCCAAAGTTTTAACGAAGGCAGGCGCCCCGAGCAAATCGAGCGGCAATAATTCTGTTTTACACTCTGCACTCTGCTCTATGCTAGTAAGCAAACATCCCTTTTTCGTAAATAAAAATTTTCTTTCCGCTGGTTAAAACCGCAGAAACCCGTTTTTCCTCTGTGTTAACCAGGTCCCAGTGAAGAGCCGAATCATTAAACCCCAGCTCTTTTTTTGTTTTAGCAGTTAAGGCTGAGGCATCCCCCTTGAAGGTATCTGAATAGGATGAGCCCACCGCAACATGACAGTTCCCGAATTTCCCGCCAAAATTTTCGTCAAAAAGCGTATCCGCCATAAACTTGTCGATCTTTGAAAATCGTTTATCGGTTAAAGAAAACTCTCCGAGTTTTTTTGCGCCGGCATCCATCTCAAGCTGCTGCAGGGTAAAGTCCCTTCCTTTTTCAGCATCGATCTTTACCGCAACCCCTTTTTTAAATTCAAGCCTTACCCCCTCAACATAGTTACCGCTTCTATAGGAGGGCTGGTTCGCATAAAAGACACCTTCTGTTCCTCTCCAGTCCGGAGAAATGAAAAGTTCAAAGCTGGGGATGTTGTGCCCTGAAATACCGATCCATCGCCGTTTCTTTCCGTGTGCAACTTTTAAGTCGATGTTCTTTGATTCAACGTGATACTCTTTTATCTTCAGGTTGTTTAACCACTTCTTTATTTCAATTGCATTTTTAAATGTCTCGTCCCATTTTGCTGCCGCATCTTTTTTATCCAGATAGCAGGCCTTAACGATCTGTGCGGTATATTCTTTTAATGACAGCTTCGCGTGCTTTGCCATCTGCGGCGTAGTCAGAGAACAGAGCGTCCATCCGAATTCTCCTTTTTCCTCCCGTTTAATCAATATATCCCGGACCGGTTTTCTGGCAATCGCGGTCTTGGCAATGTTCTGTGGATTGATCTTTTGCAGATGGGTCAAAGATTCCGGAGCATTCAGATAAATACTCCCGTTTAATTTTCTACAGAAGTCCCTCTCTCCCGGAGGTTCAAAAACAAGCTGGCTGTCATTTCCCTTCCCAAAAAAAGCACATTCCATTGCAGACGTTGAAAGCATACGGACAACCGGATGCATGCCCATGTCAATTATTTTTTCCTGGAGGATTTCGGCCAGCCGGAGGGCTGAAAGATTAAAACGCACAGAGATAATATCTCCTTTTTTAAATTTACCGGTGCGTGCCTTGGTCAGTCCCCAAATCAGTACGTCTGCGTATCTTTCGAGTTGTTTTTCTGTAAACATGGTCTATATACTCCTTCTTATAATTGTTTGGTTCGTTAACAAAACCTGCGTATGGCATAAGATATCAAATAAAAATGAGCGCTGGCGCTAAAATAGCGTTTCACTCGAGGAGCATCCCGACAAAGTCGGGATTTGACGAGCGCTGCGCTTGATGAAAATCAAAGGCACAAAGGCGAGTGGATTTCAGATTACTTTTTCTGCTCTTTTTTCCAGCCTTTCTCTTTGTGTTCAGTGAGAGACGATCTTCCAGGTTAAGCTTTTGCCTCAAGGCCATGAGGCTGCTCTTCGCATAATGCATAACGTCTGCTGCAGAATACTTTAAATGAAAGAAGTTAACGCCATGCCCTCTGCTCTATGCTCAAAGCTGTTATCCTATTTTACAAATTGTGTTATAAACCGCTTCACTTTTTCTTTCCCTTTAATCACCCCGTAATGTCCTTCGCACAGGATATCAGCGTCAAGCTCCATAAGCATATTAAGCGAAATGAGATAGTCCTCCCGGTTTGAAAGAAGAGACGGGTGAAGCTGACCATGTACATCCTGTCCAAAGACTATTTTTTTTCCATCCTTTTCAATGACCAGAATAATAGATCCGGGAGAATGTCCGGGCCAGTGAATTGCCTTAAGTTCAGTACCGCCGACCTGCCATATGTTTTTAAAAATCTTCATTGGATAAAAATTATCATATTATTAAAGCACGGATTATAGCCATGAGTCTTTTTTTAAAAGGGTTCAAGTTAAAACCTAAAACTATTCCGCACTCCAAAATCCACAATCCGCATGCCTTCAATCTTCCTTCAGATAATACCGGTGATATTCTTCTTCAGACAAATGTGTCTTTAAGATTGTTATCATCAGGTTAAAAATCTCTTCCAGCTCTTTGTCTGTCATCCGCTGCTTTAAAACTTCCATCAGCTTGTCATCGGAAAACTTCTGCAGGCAGTAGACCACCGTGTTTTCGTCCGTTTTCCGGTCAAGTCCGAAACCCACCAGATCGTTATAGGTTTCAACAAAGTTATGTGAATGTTTTGCCATAAGAATACTGATTCCTTTATTTGGGTTATTAAGAAATCTATTTTATCCCAGAAACACATAAAAATACAGATGGTATTTGGGAAGGGAAAAAGTGCCTAAAGTAATTAAAGTACTTGAAATACTTAAAGTATTAAAACTGTATTGTTTTACAGATTAAAAAGGATTTTTCTCTTGTGGATAAGTGAAGGGAAAACCTGCTTTTTCAGGTTTCCTGAAGACTTCGGGCAAAGGGGTGATGCAGTAGGAATAAAAGTTAATGAAAAAAAGCTGAAGGGAAACTTACGCTGCTGGCAAAAAAACGCGCAAACAGGCAGAGGGCATCATGCCTCTTTTTTGTCAGCAGTATCAGGCCCTTCTGAGTTTGCCGCGAAGCTTTGAAACCGCCTTGGTATGTATCTGAGATACCCTTGATTCTGTCAGGTCCAGTATCTTTCCGATCTCTTTCATGGTGATCTCACTAAAATAATAGAGTGAAATAACCTTTTTTTCCTTTTCTGGCAGCCTCTCTATGCTATTTGCCAGAACGCCCCTTAGTTCCTCCTTATCAATCGCCTCATAAGGTGTTTTGCTGGCATCACTTACCAGTCGGTCAAGGATTGAGGTCCTGGCATCCATCTCAAGGCTCAGCATGGGAATATTGCTTACCCGGTTCAGCATCTTATAGAATTTATCCACATCAATATCCATGGCTTTTGCCACTTCTTCATCTGTGGCAGGTCTTCCATACTTTTTTTCAAGGTCAGAATGGGTGTTTTCAAGCAGAGTCGCCACTTTTCTAACAGAACGGGGAACCCAGTCCATCGCCCTTAAATTGTCAAGAATTGCGCCTTTGATCCTATATTCTGCATAGGTTTCAAATTTTACCCCTTTTCCAGGGTCAAATTTTTCCATAGCGTCCATAAGACCCAGAACACCGGAATTTATCATGTCACGGATATCTATGTGCAAAGGAAGCCTTGCGGCAATACGATTGGCAATATATTTGATGAGAGGTGCGTACTTAAGGATTGTTTCTTTTTTACCGGGGTCTTTTCCTTTTGCGGGGGGGGATACCTCTACTAATGAGTCTGCTGCTGCACTAGTTTTTGGCATTTTGTTCTCCTCCTATAAAGGTTATTGAGCCTTTGTTTCATCTGCTAATGAAACGATGGAAATTATATGATTTGTATCTTATAAATATGCTGCTCTATAAAAGTGTTTGATATTTTTGGTCGGCCTCTGTTTTCCTCTCAACTGTAAAAACGACTCATGTTTGACTAAATTATATTTATAATAATTTAAATTGCAAGCAAAAAAAACACCTTTTGAGCATTTTCTTGATAAAGAGTCTCAAGAAATGTTAATAAACCCTGTTTATGACCAATGTTTACAGTACTATGCTTCTACTTTGCAATGTTTTACATATTCTTGCATATGCTTCATTTTGAGGTAAAAATTTTGAAATTTGAGGGTATTTCAGCCATAGAGATGTTTTAATTTTCAAAAATATAAATATAAAAAAGCCCAGAGCAAATAGTATATTGCTCCGGGCTTTTTTATATTCTGTTATATCTAATGTGTTTTAATCTATCAGTCTGAAAGACCGCACAGCTTGTCTTCTTTCCAACCCTGTTTAATATCTGCAGCATAAAAGAGCTTAAGTTCCATTCTGCTCATTTTCCAGACGCCGTCTTCTTTTCTGTATTTGTCAAACTCCTGGCCCGCCAGAAAAATATCTTTTCCATTCGCCATGGTGCTTGTCTGCCACAGGTAGAAAACACCTTCTGCTTCGGTTTCGCTGATCATCTTGATTCTTGGCTGCAGAAAGAAGTGCACTCCAAAAAGCAGGCTGTCTTTTGCGCCTTCCATAAATGCACAGACCGCATCAATTCCTTCATGCAGTCCAAAACCCTCTTTTTCACCGTCCCAGACAGCATCTTTGGTAAAAAGGCCCTTCATTCTTTCCGGGTTGTACATGTCGTCACAGGCATCCGCATATTCTGCTTTCATCTGTTTGATCGCTTCAATGTCCTCAAGCGCCTGAACACGTTTTGCAAGTTCATTAATATCCATGATTTTCCTCCTAAAGTTTAAATGTTTGTTTTATTGCATCAAATAGATATTATATTCTATAATGATGCTTTATTAATTTTAAATACATGTCGCATTCTACTGCATGGCTTTTAATTAAAAGGCCAAATAAAAAGTGTACGTTTCATTAAAAAAATTGTCAATAAAAAAGAGGACAGCCTTTTTAAACAAAGATAGGGAGATATTATAAATGCTTAAAAAAAGAACAAACCGGGTCTTTCAGCTTGCAGGAAAAGATCTTGAGGGAATTTTTGTTACCAGTACTGAAAATGTCCGCTATCTGACCGGCTTTTCCGGAACAGAAGGCTCTCTTCTTCTGGTGAAGGACAGAGGGTTCTTTTTAACAGACGGAAGATATACTGCACAGGCTAAAGAACAGGTAAAAGATTTTGAGGTAATCACCTTTCAGGAAAAATGGAAGGCCCTCGGGAAACTTCTAAAGAAGCTGAATATCCGGTCCTTGGGTTATGAGTCAAAAAACCTGACTCTGGATCTTTTTAACTCCATGCAAAAGGAAGCTGCCGCTGTCAGACTTGATCCCCTGGCTGAAAAACTTGACAGATTAAGGGCTGTTAAGGAAAAAGAGGAGATCAAGGCTCTTAAAAAAGCGGCTGCAATAGCAGCAGAAAGCCTGGAGGAAGTTCTTCCGGAGATAATACCGGGGGTAAAGGAAATAGAAATTGCTTCTAAACTTGAATACCGGATGAGAAAAAAAGGCGGAGAAAAAATTGCATTTCAGACAATCATAGCTTCAGGACCGCGTTCTGCTCTTCCCCATGGCACGGCAACAGAGAAAAAGATCAAAAAAGGTGAATTTGTAACCATTGACTATGGTGTTGTCTATGAGGGATATGCTTCTGATGAGACCTGTACCTTTGTCGTTGGGAAACCCACCCCAAAGCAGAAGAAGGTCTATGACACTGTAAAAAAAGCACACGACCTTGCTATTCAAAAAATTTCTTCCGGAAGACCCTTAAAAGAGATAGATGGTGCGGCAAGAAAGCATATAGAAAAGTCAGGCTATGGAGAATATTTTACACACAGCACAGGACATGGACTTGGGCTGTGTGTGCACGAGTATCCGATAGTGTCGTTTCGCTCTAAAGACAGTATAAAGCCGGGCATGGTCTTTACTGTCGAGCCCGGTATCTATATCCCGAAGTGGGGCGGGGTAAGAATAGAAGATACCGTCCTTGTAAAAAAACAGGGATTTGAAGTGATAACAAAGATGGACAAGACCTTTAGGTCTGTTGGGTTATAAGAGTACTTCAAATATTTAAAGTACTTGAGCTGATTTTAAAACAGCCTATGATTATGTTATCTTTTTCAGAGTCAGTGGATATCTAGAGTCTTATCGCCTATACGTAACAAAAGTGATTTTCCTATGGAGTTATGATGGGTTACACGATTTTTATACTCTTGGTTTTTGTGGTTTTCAAGCCTCTTTCACCTAATATTTACTGCTTCCAGTAAGGACAGGATGTCATCAAAGGGTCAGGTTCTCCGCATTATGAACTCCATGGCCCTGTGATAGTCCCGCTGTACTTTCAGGTTGCACACTCTGCAGTATCTCTGCGTTGTTGTCACCCGCCCGTGGCCAAGCAGATCCTGTATAGTTGACAGGTCGGTATCAACATTTAAAAGCTGTGTAGCCATGCGGTGACTTAGCTGATGACACGATACTTTCAGCCCGGCTTTTTTACTGTAATATTCAATCCGCTTTTGAATCCCACGTACAGATATAGGTGTTCCCCGACAGGTCCTCTTCTCAACCAGAAACAGTCCTCTTGATTTACTTACGATATCTGAAGATATGAGTTTTGAAATGATAGGATTTAAGATACGGCCTATTCAGCCGCAGAAGGATAAAACCCGCTTTCGGGAAACAGGGATTTCATCTGTTCATTCAGAACAATAAAAAGGATAAAGGACTTGACCGGACCGTTAAATTTGTTCTTATCAACATATAAATAAAGAGGCCTTTTAATCGGGTGATCATTTCTCTGACTTTCTTTATCAAAGATATCTACACCCTCAACAGCCAGGGCCTTCTCTTCCGGATTCAGATAACTGCTGGCATATATATCGGCATTAACATGCTCTGCTATATATGCCAGCACAGAGCTGTTTGAGACCAGCACGGTACTCAAGGTCTCTCCAACAGGAGCAACAATTCGGCAAAAAGCACAATAGGTTCCCGAATTCTTCTTTCGGCAGACTATTTCAATTTCAGTATCATTTCCTCCCAGTTCTGACCAGTTTTTAATTTTACCCCTATAAATATCTTTTAACTGATTCAGCGAAATATTAACAACCGGGTTCTCACGGCTTACAATGGGAACGATAATATCGTATCCCAGCAAAAATGATTTCAACAGGACCCCCGCCTTTTAAGCCCGGATTGACTGATCCGGCAGGATGAGAGCAGAAGACATGGCAATATCACATTCACCGGAAATAAGTGCGTCAATTCCACTCATTGATCCCGGCGATGATTAAAAACTTAACAAATGATGACATGTCTTATCCTTAGGTAATAATATAGAGGAACGTACTTTTTGACACAGTACTTATTTTATCTAATAACAGGTTCTAATGTAAACCGCACCCATTGTTAAGCTCAGTAATCACCAGGAAACAGCGCTTTACTCTAATTAAATTATAACTTTCGGCTAAATAAATGGCGACTTTTTACCTGAAATAAAAATGAGCTTTTCCCAGTCATGTACTGTACTTGAGACATTAAAAAATGTTATAAAAATATAAGGTCGCTAATATTTTCGTCCTTTCAATATTTCCGGAGCACCAGACAAAAAAGAGCGGGCAATAACAATTACATTAAAACAAAGTCAAACAAAAACTTAATTAAAAACTACTGGCATTAAATTCAATCAAGGCTCCAAATGAATCCATCAATCATTTT
Organism: uncultured Thermodesulfobacteriota bacterium; assembly: GCA_964387595.1. Lineage (GTDB taxonomy): Bacteria > Desulfobacterota > WTBG01 > CAIYCZ01 > CAIRTM01 > JAHEEI01. Next base: position 8,243 of record CAYLYF010000023.1, read on the forward strand.
CGACCTCTTAACAATTCTGATATCGGGCTTCTTCGCCGGACTTTTTTGCAGGTTTTTTAAGGTTCCCATGCTGGTGGGCTATATTGCTGTTGGTGCGCTGGTGGGAAGCGGCGGCCTGGGCTGGATCGGCAGTCAACACCATGAGATCGGATATATGGCTGAAGCCGGGGCACTGCTGCTTTTGTTCTCCATCGGGCTGGAATTCTCTTTAAAAGAGCTGACCAGCCTCTGGCACCAGATCGTGCTGGGCGGATCCGTTCAGATGCTGCTGGTTGCTACACCTGTAGCCTACTTTGGATATACCCTGGGATTGTCGTGGCAATCCGCCATATTTATTGGCCTGTCAATTGCATTAAGTTCTACCGTACTGGTCTTTAAATCTCTGGCAGAATACGGCCAGACCACAAGCCCAGGCGGCCGCCGTTCACTTTCCATTCTGCTGTTCCAGGACATAGCAATTGTGCCCATACTTTTAATTGCACCTCTGCTCGCGGGACAGAACTCCGGCAAAAATATAGTCGATTATATTTTGCTGGGGATTTATTCGGCCTTTATAATAGCCGCAATCCCCCTGCTGCGAAAAGTACTTCAGCTGTGGGTCTCTCCGTTTCTGCACAGACAACGCAGTCCCGAGATTATTGTCCTTTTTGTTTTGTCTCTTCTGGGCATACTGACCGCGGTTACCCATATGGCCGGACTTCCTCCGGCACTGGGGGCTTTTGCCTGCGGCTTGATCCTAAACGGAAACCGCCTTACCGGACAAATAGACGCGCTGGTACTGCCCTTCCGGGAAACCTTTTCCGCTATATTCTTTGTAAGTCTCGGCATGCTGTTTAATCCCGATGTCATTACACATGCACCGCTTTTTGCTGCAATTGCTTTTCTCGGTATTTTGATAATAAAAACAACTGCGGGATGTGTAGCTGCACGGCTGACCGGTTTGGCATGGCGCCCATCGTTTGGAATTGGTCTTGGATTGTCACAAATTGGTGAATTTGCATTCATCCTTGCTTTTGCCGGGCTGCAGTCCGGCGTAATTTTAAAATCACACTATGATCTTATCCTGGTTTTTGGCCTCGGTTCACTACTGTTAACCCCTCTTTTACTAAAAACCGGTTTGCGGCTGATGGCTGACGACGCCGATTCAGGTGCTTTTAGCGAAGGTCCGTCAGCACAGCTGGTACTGGACGATATCACCAGTGCGCTTATTATCGGAATCGGGGAAATTGGAAAACAGATCTCACTACACCTTGAAACACGCGGATTTTTTGTCTGCGCCGTTGACTTAAGCCCGGTTAATCTCTACCCACTATCTCTTCAGGGAATAACAAGCATTTCAGGTGACGGCAGAGATCATGCGACCCTTGAACGCGCACGGGTAAAAACCGTACAGCTTGCAGTTGTGTGTGTTCCTGACGACAGGAAGGCTGTAGATATTGTTAAGTCAATCCGGTCAGCCAATCCCCAATGCACAATTCTTGTCCGCTGTCGCTACCGTCTGACAGCAGATGAACTGAATAAACTGGGGGCAAATATCATCATCACGGAAGAAACCGCAACAACCAAGGCCCTGATCAGCATATTGGCAGAAAAAAATATGCTCTAAAAAGACTTTCTAATGCCTGCAATTTTTTTCTATCCGGAGTTAAGAACCTTTTCTATTTCGCTTACATCCGGAATATCAGCCATTGATTTTCCATAATGCACAAATCTTAACATACCGGATTTGTCGATCAGCATCTGCGCAGGCAATCTTCCCAATTTTAATAGTTTCACCTCCTGCCCGTAGAGATCCATGACCCTGTGACCCGGATCCGGCAGACCGGTAAAAGGCATGAATTCCTTTTACCAGAATTTCCGGAAAGCATCCGGGCTGTCCGGCCCCACCACCAGTAATTCGGCATCAATTTTGACAATTTATCTGCATCCTGACGCAACTGCGCCATGTGCCTGCGGCAAAAGGGTCACACAACCCCCCGGTTAAACACCAGCAGAACATTTTTGTCATTCCTAAAATCGCTGAGGCGGACATCCTGTCCGTTAACGTCCTTCAAAGCAAAATCAGGGACCGACATTCCGGGTTGAACTTTCGGCATAAGACTTCCTCTGTTTTATGCAGTTAACGATTATATTTTAATTTGACCTTATGAATATTAAATGAATTATGCAAGAAAAAACAGAGGGGTCTGTAATATCTGATCCGTGCTTCTTTACAGAATTCACTGTCAGTAAAGATCAGGAAAAGCAAACCTGGTCAATATTGGAAACAAAAAACCATCAAAAAAACAAACGACCTTTCTCCATAAAAAAGTATCTCACCGTACAAAAGTCAATCTTCATGATTAGCACAATTCCCAGGGCATAATCCATTAACTGAAAAACTGGCGCTTACTGTCTTTGAAAACTTTTATACTCTGCAGCCTTCGCAAATATTTTCAGCCGGTGAATATCAAGCATAGTTTATAAAAACCTCAAAAAATCTTACTTTTTTGCTAGAAGCCTCAATTTTTACGCGAAACAACCCACAGACCCCCTTTTTCAACAATCTCCGTCTGCTCTTCCAGACCGTTTTTTTGCAAAAGCAGACGCAGTTCAGAAACAGTATAAATCTTTCGGCCAATGGCATCATTTTTAATACGGGATTCATCAGCAATCCCGGCAATGATTTTTTCGGAAGTATAAGTCCCATATCCGCCTCCAAAAAAAGCAACTCCTCCTTCAGCAAGCACCCGAAACATCTCATGGACCACCACTGCTTCAGGATCAAGAAAAAAGAAAGCCCCCCGGCAAAAAACAAGATCATAACCGGCGCCGGACAAACGCAACCCTTTAAGCGGGGTCTCAACAATTTTTATTCGCGGCGCATCACAGACATTCCAGTCCCGGTTAAATGAAACAGCAAGTTCGGGCATATCAAGGGCAATGGTCAGATCGGCTTTCGGAAAAATCTTTAAAAGTTCCAACCCCACTCCGCCTGAAAAACATCCAATTTCCAGGATCCGCTGCGGATCTGCCGTGCAGACATCAGCCACCTGACGCGCCAGACCCGGATAAACCGGCATCCATAGCCGATTGATATCCCGCACTCGGTCCGGTTCTTTTCTATAGGCTTGATTATTTATTTCTGTCATAGAAATCCTTCCCAACAGTAAAAATTTTTTTTATCACGGCTAAGAAAAAGGCTTATAACTTTCCGGAGTATCAATATCAATCCCGGCCAGAGTATCATCAAATTCTATCTCTAAAACCTTGTCCGGCATAGCGTCCATAACCCTGCGGCCGCCGCAGTCACCGGTCAGCTCTAAAAGAGCCTTGCGGAAAAATGTGGGGAAAAGAACCGGATTTCCGCGCTGACCACCATATGAAGCAGCAAGAATCATATCCGGCTGTTCATTATGACATTCAATAATCCTATTAATGGTACGCGCCTTCATATACGGCTGATCACCCACCAGGAACAGATAACCGCTTATTTCTTCCGGTGCATGAACAACGCCCAGCTTAACAGAAGCGCTCTGCCCCTCCTGTGCATATTCATTATAAGCTGTCTGCAGACCATACCTTTTTCCGATTGCCTTGACTTTCTCTTCACGATAGACAAGAATACAGCTGTTCAGCTGTGACTCAGCAGCAGACCGAATCACCCGCTCAACAAGCGGCACACCTTCAACCGGCAGCAGAAGTTTATCTTTATTCATTCTACGGGAAAAGCCTGAGGCTAGAATAATTCCGAAAATCATAGATCAATTATCCAGAACAGGTTAGGACCTTTAACAAAGCAACTGCTCCAGAGCTTCAAGCAGTTTTTCGAAACAACGAAAATTCTTTTACAGATGCGATAATAGACGTTACTTTATGCCTGCGTTGTTTTATTTATTCGGATAACTTCGGAAAAACGCGCTTTTTTATTAACCGGCTTTCCATCCATGTCAAATTCTTTAACGTCTACAACCTTACCCTTCTCAAACAGCGTATCTGTCTCTATTTGACCGTTTTCATGATACGTCAGTACATGACCGAACCTGAAATTATTTTCAAAGTTTGATTCCTCACGGACCTTTCCGCTTTCATGAAAAGTCCGGTAGGGTCCGTTCACAAGCCCCCTCTCATAGTTCGCCTCTACTTCTAGCAGACCGTTTTGATAATAAGAGCTATAACTTCCATGACGTTTATTTTCCAGATAGGAAAACTCCGCCCGGATGGAACCATCTTCAAAATATACAGTTACGGGCCCCTCCATCCGATTATTACAGTAATTTATCTCAGAAGAAAGCTGACCGTTTTGATAATATGTCTTTGCAGGTCCATCCTGGACGCCATCAGGCGCATAACTCAGTTCAACCCTTACTTTTCCGTCAGGAAAAAGTTCCTGCCGGACTAAATGTTTTTGTCCCATGACTTCTCCAATTTTTTATATTCTAAAAATATTTAAAACAGTCTCTTAACGGCAAAGACTTCTATAACATTCATAAACCCTGGGCTGATCCATCGAAGCACTGACCACGGCGGAAACACCGGGTTCTGCCTTCATTAGGTCAGCAATAGTTGCACACCGTTTGCGGACCGTTTCGGTATCCGCCTTATTCAGCAAAACAGTTTTAACTGTATTTGCAGGCACTCCCTTAAAAAGCCCGTTACAATGTTTAATTAAATTCACAATTGTTTTTTCGTCAACATCTGCCCCTTCACTGATTCCGGTAAGCTCACAGAATTTATCCAGACGATGCACATATTTCTCCTCCGCCGGCAGGCCGAGAACATCCATGCCGACCACACCAATAGCAGCTGTCGCTGATAATGGAACCACAGGTTCATATTCTGCCGGCGCCTTAATGGGTTTTCGTTTGGCACCGTCCGCCTCCACCAGAATATGATCAAACTTTTTTGCGGCAAAAAGCGCGTCTAAAAAGTCCGGATCAATACTTTTGACCTTGTTTATATCACCAAACACACCGCCTCCCAGACAGACCACGGTTGAAGACGAAAGCCCCGTAAACATTCCAAGGGTCGGGGAAGAATCCATGATCACCGTATCACACTGACCCGCTTCCGGATAAAAAATATTGGTTGTCGTGGTGACCAGAACCTTACATCCTTTTTGTTTCAAAGCCTGAGCCATGGCAAACATCGCAGTCGTTTTACCGCCGCCGCCGACTAAAGTAACATGCTCGGGCCGGTCATAATCAATACGAAAGGCTTCTAGAATATCCACAGCATCCTCTCTTAGACCTATAATGCCGAAGGACAGGATAGCGGCTGACCGGAACCTGTCTTATTCCGAACATCAGCAAGCTCGGCAGCAATCGATACGGCAATTTCCGCCGGAGTGTTGGCTGCAATATGAATACCGATCGGGGTATAGATCGTCTTGATCACCTCTTCTGTAACCCCCTGATCACGCAGTTTCTGCAGGCAGGCATTCACCTTCTTTTTACTGCCGATCATACCGGTATAAAAATGCGGTTGTCTCAGGCATTTTTCAAGAACTTCAAAGTCATGGTCGTGCTTATGGGTCAGAATAACCACATAGGTAGAGTCTGTAAAGTTCAGCTGATCAATCGCCGCAAGGTACTCATCTGCAATAACGGTCTCAGCCCAGGGAAGTTTTTCCGTGTTGGCAAATTCAGGCCGGTTATCTATAACCGTAACTGAAAAATCCATCAACCCGGCAATCTGGGACAAAACAGCACCGATATGCCCCGCGCCGAATATAAACAGCTGCGGCACAGGATTAAGCGGCTCAAGAAAAATAGTCATACCACCGCCGCATTCCATACCGATATCTTTCAGGGTATGTTTGATTGTTTGCGGCGTTGCTGTCCCCATTATTTTCAGGGCCTCATCCTCAACAAGCTTCTCAATAGACCCCCCGCCGATCGTGCCGATGGTACTGCCGTCTTTGAGGACAAGCATACGGGCACCTGACCCGCGCGGCGCAGAGCCCAGAGACTCTATAACCGTGGCAAGCACCAGAGGTTCATTTCTTTTCCCGGCTGCAATGATATGTTCAAAAATATCCATAGTAAATCTCCTCTTTCTCTGAAGCAATTTTTAGAGTTGCTGATCAAATCATCATGCACCGCAACCCGGTGCGAAGTCCCCGCAAACACCGTCAGGTTCTTTTGACAAACGGCATATCTCCATCATAATCAAACTTAATCGCACGAATATTCACCGAAATTTTATGCGGAAAATACCATTATTTCAAATTTGCTTTACAACATCCAGAAATTTTTCCAATGTTTCAACATTATGACAGGGAAGAAAATGGTCCACATAGGGCAGTGCCGTAGCCATCCCCAGACAGAGAGGTTCATAGTTATCATATTTAAGATGCGGGTTCAGCCAGATGACGCGCTTAAATCCGCGTTTTATCCGGATCATTTGCTGTCTCATTTCCTCAATGTTCCCTTTGTCCCACCCGTCACTTAATATCACCAGAATACGGTTCTGCGCCATGTACCGCCCGCCGTAATGCTCATTAAAATCTTTCAGACTCCCGCCAATATCCGTACCGCCGCTCCAGAAAAGAACCTCTTTTGATACCATTTTAATAGAGGTCGCCACCGATCTTTGGTTCAGCAGATCAGTAATACGCCGAATTCGCGTACCAAAAACAAAAGTTTCCGTGTCACGAAGAAAACGCTGCATCTCATAGGTAAATTTTATTAAAAAACGGCTGTAGGCATCCATGGAACCACTTACATCAGCCAGTACCACGATTTTAGACTCACGGGGTTTTCGCTCCCGCTTCAGAATATCAACAATTTCACCGCCGCGCTGCGTGGACTGACGGATCGTCCGACGCATATCAACCATACGGCCTGATTTTGCGGGCCTGAACCGGCGGCCTTTTTTCTCCTTGATCTTGATCTGCAGCCGTTTGAAGACCTGATCCATCAGGAAAACTTCTGACTGGGTTATTTCTTCAAAGTCTTTCTGCTTCAAATTCTCTACGGCAGAATAGGTAAAGATCGGTATTTCCTCGTAATTACTACCCTGTTTCGTAGATCCTTTACGCGAACGGTCATCGGAAGGCGATTGATCCAGTTTCCTGAAAGCAACCGATTTTTCATCCTGTTCAGATTCCTCATCTTCACCATCGGTTGGTTTCTTTAACTTGGGTCCTGTCCCCCAAAACTGAAGGTAAAGCTTGTTAAAAGGCCCCAGCTGTACACGGCTGGTGATCAGGCAGGCCTTAAGCGCAAGATAAAACTGAAACGGATCATTAATATCTACAAGCGAAAGCGCATGGATGGCATCAATCTCATTTGAGGTATGTATTCCCAGACGGTTACCTCGAAGCAGATTAACAAACCGGATAACGCGTTCGATAAACTGATCGGCCCGCAGATCAAAATCCTCTTTGCTGAGATCCCGTTTAACGCGCTTAAAGGCCTCTTTAGGACTTAGCAGTACCCTCATCTGGGTCCTCCGGGGGATTTAAAATTTCACCCTTAACCTCTTTATACTTCTGAACATCCTCCCTGAACTTAAACAGACAGCCCGCGGTCATATCCATCGTTTCTTCATCAATATCCTCTTTATTCAGAAGCGATATCGATTCTGCCCAATCGATAGTTTCAGCGACACCCGGGCGCTTGTAAAACTCATAACCCCGGAGCGTTGCCATAATTTCAGAAATCTTGCGTGCCAGTACTTTTTTGACTTTGGGCACCCGGGACAGAATAATCTCCATCTCCCGTTCCGGAGCAGGATAATCAATAAAATGATACAGACATCTGCGCTTCAGGGCATCGTGAAGCTCACGCACCCGGTTGGAAGTCACAATCACAATAGGCTTGTGTTCAGCCTTTATCGTTCCCAGCTCAGGAATGGTGACCTGAAAATCGGACAGGATCTCAAGCAAAAAAGCTTCAAACTCCTCATCTGCCCGGTCAATCTCATCGATCAGCAATACAGCTTTTTCCTGACCCTGAAGCGCCATTAACAACGGCCGAGCGATGAGAAAGTCCTCGGTAAAAATATCCTCCAGGTGAAAACTCGGATTATGAACGGCATCAATTGATTTAATTTTAAGAAGCTGTTTCGCATAATTCCACTCATAGATCGTTGAGGTGGCATCAAGCCCTTCATAACACTGGAGCCGGATCAGTTTACGCCCCAGTACCTCGGCAATCACCTTGGCAACCTCTGTTTTACCGACTCCGGGCTCACCCTCCAAAAGCAGCGGCTTTTCCAGATTCTGGGAAAGAAAAAGAGAAAAGGCAAGCTCATCATCACAAATATAGTTTTGTTTTTTTAGCGCTTTTTTAATACGTTCTATTGCAGCAATATTTTTCATTAATTATTTCCACCGTAAAATTTGGAGAGGAGGGGAGCTGGCATAAAAAGCGGATGGGCGGATCTACCTTCACAGGCCAGATCCCACTCCATGATTTATTTTATAAAACAAGATTTTGAATCTTACTGTAATTATTCCGGCCTACAAAATATTATTTCTGCAACTGGTATAAAAGCCGTATAAGATAATCCGCTTATCATCCGGAACCTTTTATATTTTTAAGATATAAAATCGCCTCGAGCACTGAACCGCCAAGGGCCCGGGCTTTATCTGAGATGGTATAACAGTGTTCGGGGATCGGACGCGGATCAACATCTCCGATTTTAAGTCCTTTCGGAACCTTTCGGCCCTGCATAATCAGACCCCGGATAATGCCATCAAAAGTAGCTTCTACCGAAATCTTATTTACCTTACAGATAATATCGCCTTTTTTCACAAGGTTACCAATATCAAGCACATGCTCAACATCTCCGTCACCGGGCGCCCGCAGCACACGATCGCTACCATGTCCCTTAACCAGGGCAGGTGTACCGGTATCCGCTTCAGCAAAGCCTTCAAAAATCAAACGTCCCAGATCGTGGCCGCGATTGGTCTCTATCACCACATCCGCATGCACACCAGCCTCAAAACCCGGGCCAAGGGCAATGGTTATCGGTGCCATATCTTTCCGTAGACCCGTATCACGCTTGGCTAGAGTGGCGTCGATCAAAGCATCGGCCTGAAATTCTGCAAGCACCTTCATCTGCGGATCGACCATCATCGGAATACGGCCCGTCTTCCAGGCCTCCTGTACCTCACCTAGAGAACTTACCTTCACCGCCTCAACCCCCTCCAGCTCAGTACGCCCGTCAATAACAGCCTGAGCAAATGAAACGGTTCTACGAACAACCAGAGGCTGAGCCACTTCCAAAATCAATACTTTAATACCACAGCGATGCAGACGATAGGCAACCCCTGAACCCAGATCACCGCCGCCGCGCATCACAACTTTAAGAGATTTAACATCCATTATCATCTCCTGAGTTAGAACTGCAGCGGTAAAGCCGCTTTAAAACAACTTACCGCTGCAGCAAAATTTAAATATGACTACTCGTAATTTTTACCAGAAGCTTTAATCGCTGTCAAGATGCGCTCTGGGGTAATCGGTGCTTCAACAAAACGGATACCGGTTGCATCAGCAATTGCGTTTGCAACTGAACCGATGGGACCCATAAGAGCCGACTCACCACAGCTCTTTGCACCCATAGGACCAATAGGATCCGGAGCCGTTTCAACCAGAATGATCTTGGCCTTGGGCATATCGCACGGTCCCAGCATCTTATAGTCTGTAAAGTCAGCATTCAGACAATGGCCTTCTTTGTCATAGATCATGTCTTCGGTCAAAACCTGACCCAGGCCCTGCTGAGCGCCGCCCTCAAGCTGTCCTTCAACTGATGGCGGATGAATCGCCTTACCGATATCATGTGCATTAACCAGCTCGATCAATTTCACCTGACCGGTTTCAACATCGACCTCCACCTCGGAAAAGGTGGCGCCCATGGGCGGTGAACAATGATTGGCCAGAACACTGGCGTACCCCTGGATCTGTCCGGGAATACCGATCTGCTTGCCGGTGGTTGCATCAAGAAAGCTGTAGACTCCCTGTTTAGCAATTTCACGGGCATCAACTGACTTGCTTGGACTGCCTTTAACAGAAATAATTTTTTTGCTGTCCATCTCCAGGTCTTCCACACGAGCTTCCAGAAGCTGAGACGCACGTTCCAACAGCTGCTTCTTCACACTCTCGCATGCTTCCATAGTAGCCGGACCACCGCAGTAAACTGTACGGCTGGCATGAGCACCAACATCAAAACCATTTACATCCGAGTCACCCGTTTTGAGATGGATATCTTCCATCGGCCAACCCAGGGTATCCGCTGCCATCTGTAGAATTGCGGTATGACCGCCGGTTCCCAAATCAGAGACTGACTGCATGATCTCAACAGTACAGTCCTCATTAAGTTTAACCGTACTTACCGTATGCTCTAACAGCATCGGCCAGGCACCGGAAGTATGGTTCATAATCGCCATACCCACACCGCGGCGTTTTGGACCTTTCTGCTTGGCATATTTTTTCTTTTTATCATAATATTTAAACTCCTTGGCGGCAATATCAATACAGCCGTTCAGATCATCGGAGGCATAGGTTACCCCTTTCAGCCAGGTTTCATCACCAATGGTTTTATGCCATTTTTTACGCCATTCCACAGAATCCAGTCCCAGCTTCTCACAGGCAACATCTACCAACTGCTCCTGTACAAAAGAAGTCTGGGGATTACCGTAACCGCGGAAAGCACCTACCGGAGCCTGGTTGGTAAAGTAGCTATCTCCTTTCATACGCATGGTCTGCCATTTATACATCCCGTGTACAAATGCGGCGGCGCAGAAAATAGGTCCATTACCATGGGTATAGTACCCTCCTTTGTAACCTGTAAAATGAGCATCCACAAATACCGGAGTACCGTCTTTTTTAAATCCCATCTTCATCTGGTAGTCACCGGGAAAACGGGTTTCTGATGCAATCCAGTCCTCTTCCCGCGTCATTTCAACCTTAACCGGACGACCGGGAACTGTCATGGCCATTGCACAGGCATGGGGTTCACAAACCATTCCCAGCCGCGCGCCAAAAGCACCGCCGACAATAGTTGTAAGATAGCGCATCCGTGATAGCGGCAGGTCAAAAAGTTCTGCCAGCAGCACCTGCACCGGTTTCGGCATCTGAGTGGATGAATGGCAGGTCAGCCGGCCACGATCATCATAAACAGCTACCGCACAGTTATTTTCCATCTGGCACTGTTTTACCTTGTTTAAATAAAAATTATCTTCTACAACCACATCACATTCAGACTCAAGATCATCTCCCCACTTGTCTGTTTCAGGGTCAGGCCAGCCATAGGCCTTTCCCGGGAAAAAACTTGGGTCAAAATCACCGGCCAGGTTTCCCGGTTTGAGCGGGGTAAACTGAACCGCGTCGGGCTGCCGTGACTCCTCAGCAGTCAAATAAACCGGCAGAGGTTCATATTCAATCTTTACTTTGTCTGCAGCCCTCTCGGCCTGCTCCTCGGTATCAGCAATGATGCCGCATACCGAATCACCCTGATGTTTTACATGGGTGTTAAATACATACATTTCAGATATTTCACCAAACACCTCATTAAACGCCTCTGGAACCAAAAGCTTCATAATGGTGGTATTGTATCCGTTTTTTGTCACATCATCCGGGCCCAGACATTTTACCACACCGGGCATTTTTTCGGCTTCGCTGAAATCAATACTTTTTACTTTTGCATGGGCATATTCCAGGCAACGGATAACTTTTCCGTAGAGCATTCCTTTCATACGGATATCACCTGCATATTCTGCCGTGCCTAAAGCCTTTTCCTTTGAATCAACCTTTGGTATTCTTTTACCTACAACAGACGTATTCATAACTCACCGTCCTCCCTGTATGAAAGTTACTTCTTTTTGTTAATTGCCTTCTGGGCTTTTTTGATTGAATCAACAATCTTGACATAGCCCGTGCAGCGGCAGATATTGCCCTCTAGCCCAAAACGAATTTCTTCCTCGGTTGCTTTAGGGTTATTCTCCAGCAGTGAGGTTGCCTTCACGACCATCCCGGGAGTACAAAATCCACACTGGATGCCGCTTTCTTCCACAAATGCCTGCTGAACTTCATTGAGCTGACCGTTTTTACCCAGCCCGCGCGAGGTGGTTATTTTTTTTCCGTCCATAGTCGCCGCCAGTATTAGACATGAATTAACTGCTTTGCGACCGGTGGGTTCGTTTTCATCTTCGACTAATACTGTGCAGGCACCGCATTCTCCTCTACCACAACCGTATTTCACTTCTGTTAAGTCCAGCTGATCGCGCATCACCTGGAGAAGTGTGTGGTGGCCTGAAACATATACATTATATTCTTGATCATTGATATTAAGCGTGATCGGATATTTGCTCATTGCTACCTCTCCCTTATTAATAACTGAAATTCATTGTTCTACTTATCCAATTGCTTCCTCGATTGTTCGTTTCACCAGAACCGGCGAAACATCGAGACGATATTCAGCGCTTGAACGCACATCATCAATCGGGCTAAGCTGACCGCCGACTGATGCAGCGAGAGCTTCAAGAATCGATGGCGTTATTTCCTGTCCTTTAAGAACATTTTCACTGTCAATAAGACGAATCGTTTTGGGAGCAACAGCACCCATGGCAATTCTTGCACTTTTGCAGAGACCTTTATCCATGGTCAGACAGACGGCTGCATTAATTTTTGACAGGTCAAGTGTCGTTCTTGTGATACGGCTAAAAGCGGATACAACTCCTTTTTGGGGAGCTGGAACTTTAATCTCAACTGCAATCTCATCCACCTTCCGGTCAGTCTTCTTATAATCAATAAAAAAATCATCAATGGATACCTCACGCTTCCCGCGCGGGCCATCAAAAACAATTGTTGCGCCCAGAGCAAGCAAAGCGCAACCACAGTCTCCTGAAGGTGATGCACGCAAAACATTGCCGACCACTGTGCCCATGTTGCGGATCTGATGCGTTCCATTAACTGCAGCTGATTTATAAAGGGCTGGATATTCTGTTTCAACCTCTTTCGTGTTAGCAACGTTATGCAGGGTTGCCATGGCACCGATCCGAAGCCCGCCCGATTTGCTGAACTTGACATAATCAAGTCCTTTGACTTTTGCAAGGCTAATAACGTAAGGAGTAATAAACCCCTGTGTTGCCGACACAATAACATCTGTACCGCCGGCCATAATCGTTGCATCGCCTTTATGTTTTTTGAGCAATTTTACCGCGTCTGCCATACTTTCAGGCTGCAGCAGCTCAAATTCTGGTAATATGCGACTGCTTGGCATAATGTATCTCCTCATTAAAAAAATCTTATTAATAACTTTCTTACAAATAATACATTAAATAATCTCGCTGGTATTCCTTCACCCCCTTTCTTACAGGCTGCTTCACAGGCAAATCAAAAAAACCGGTTCCGTGGCTTGACGGAACCGGCATGGCTATCATGCGTCCATCTCCTTTCCTACCACGGGAGGCATTGCCCTTTCGAACCATACCCTTTCGTCCGTACATTCATGCCCTTACGGGTTTAGAAAAAACGGCTTGGAGATCCCTACGTTATTTTATTTATTTTTAAGTATTACCGTTACTAATCGTTCCACTCATTCACATAAGCTTTTTCAATACTACCTGACAACCTATTTGAGTCAACGTTCGTTATGCATATTTTTACAAGCAAAAAATGTCATGTTCACGCAAAAGAAAACTGTCACAGTTCCTTTGAGGGATAGGTCCAGGTACTACAGGGTGCCCGCGTGGTGTTTCGTTTGGGTCGGACCTTGGTCCGGAGCGGCTCAAGCAGGGGAGTGGGCAGATGCCGGCCGATAATTCTGTCCTCAAAATAAACCCGCCATGATCCGTCAAGAAGCTGCCTCACCTCAAGATCTTTGCGGACGATCCCCGGACGCTCATCTGTCTCTGAAATCTGTATGGATACATTCCCAACATTTATACGGGTCCTGCCATTTACACTTCCCTCATAACGAAAACTGCAGATCCGCTCCGCAACACATTCCGCAACAGGTTTCTTCCAGCAGTTCTCCACTGCATCAATTGACAGGGCATATTGTTTATTGAACCTCTGAATAAAGCTTTCTTCCAGAAAGCGGTTGCCGGCATTTATATCAGCAATTTTCTGATGCTGAAGTTCTTCTAACAGATAAATGTTCATCTGTTCAAAAATACGTTCAAAAAATCTTTTTTGACGCCGGGTATTCACAAACACCGGCTGAATCCCCAGAGCATCCATCGCTTTACCGATCTGTGTCGGCTCCTCTTTTCCGCTCAGCTGTTCTTCAATACTCCAGTCTTTGTCGCTTCTTTTTAATAACGGGTTTTTGTCCTGAATGATCTGCCTTGGAATACCGCATGTTTTCACCACGTGCTTCAGCGCCCTGAGATATACAGCACTTTCCTCAAAAGGAAAAAAGCGGGCACTGACACAGCATCCGCTGGCATCATCAATGGCTGCAACCAGACAGCAGGCATGATCTGAAGCAGGAAACCATTTATTTATAATACAATCCCAAAACATGCATATCCCCTCACGGGGCCGGACACCGCCCAGGGTCAGTCTTGGCCGGAGCCTTGTTTTTAAAGGCGGAATATTCCCGGAGCGCCGGACCTGCCGGACAGTTTCCCTGCTAACCCCGATATTATGCTCTCTTTTCAGCTTCTCGGCAAAACGGGTATCATTTAATTCTGCATATCCATTTTTAGAAAGCATAATAATCTTAGCTCTTGTTTCTTCACTCAGAGCATTTCTGGGTTTTCGACCGGTATTGCCGTGAATCAGCCCTCGAACCCCCTTCTCAACAACCGCCTTTTTTATACGAACCGCCTGCCGGTAACTGACATCAAGCTCAATGCTTGCAGCACTCAAAGTCATTTTCCCGTCAATAACTTTTTTCAGCACCTGCCAACGGTCGATAGCCGTATGTTTTCCCATTTATTTTTCTCCATGATAAACTGGCTTCTGCTTTCGGTTTGCTTTCGGTTTTTTTAAAACAGACCCTGCTTTTCCGACATTACAAATATCCCCTTGAAAGCATATATGAAAACATTAACGGTGTTTCACATTCCGGCATGGTCTGCGCACTAAAAACTTCCTGCGGCCGTCCGGAATGTACAACCTGTCCATTTTCATATACGATCACCCGGTCCGCAAGCGAGTAGGCTTCGTACACATCATGCGTGACCAGAATTACCGGTATTTTTATAAACCTTCGAATATCCCTCAGAAAGTCCCACATCTCACTGCGTATCTGCATGTCCAGCGCCGAAAACGGCTCATCCAGGAGCAAAAAATCCGGCTTGCGGATCAGTGCACGCGCAAATGCGATTCGCTGTTTTTGTCCGCCGGACAGTTCTGCAGGCTTTCTGCACTCAAGCTCCGTGAGCTGGAACAGGTCAATCACCTCAAGATAGCGGCGCATAAGATCAGTTTTATCAAGACCGGTTCCGCCATACATAATATTTTCTTTTGCCGTCATATGCGGAAACAGCGCCGGAGACTGAAACACATAACCCAGGCATCTTTGCTGGGCCGAAAGAAAAATTTTTCTTTTTGAATCATAAAAGGTTCTGTCTCCCGCAATTATTTTTCCCGAATCCGGCTGTACCAGGCCCGCAATGGTATGCAGCGTCAGAGACTTCCCCGATCCGGATGGCCCGAAAATAACCACAAGCTCATCTCCCACCTCCAACTCAGCATCCAGTAAAAACCGGCTGTATTTTTTTTGTACTCGCACCTTGAGACTCATAATTCAGCTACACAGTCCTTCAATCAAAGGTTTTTTAACAGCGGCTAAACCGAAGCACGCGAAAACCGGTTCGCCATAAGCAGAAACAGCGCAGAAATTATCGTAAAAAGCGCCACCATGATATGCGCTTTCTGCCAGTCTCCGCTTCCGGCACAGCTGTAAATGGCAATCGGCATGGTGTCCGTACGTCCGGGAATATTACCGGCAACCATAATTGTTGCACCAAACTCACCCATGGCTCTTGCAAAAGAAAGTACAGCGCCTGCATAAATTCCCCGCTTGGCAAGCGGAAGACATATTCTAAAAAATGTTTCAATTTCTGAACGTCCCAGCGTATAGGATACCTTAATCAGTTCCCGGTCAACAGTTTCAAGCGCTGCCCGGGTTGTGCGTATCATCAGGGGCAGGGCAACAACAAAGGAGGCTAAAACCGCCGCCTGCCAGCTAAACATAATGCTCCAGCCGGTCCAGGCATAGACCTGTTTACCCAGCAGCCCGTTCCGTCCGAACAGCATGATCAGGTAATATCCGGTTACACTGGGCGGCAGCACCAGCGGAAGGGTACACACAATATCAAGCAGGACCTTGCCTTTAAAATTTTTCATGGCCAGCAAATAAGCGATCCCGATACCCACCAGAATAACGAAAAACGTAGCTATTGCGGCAACCTTTATGGATAGACAAATTGAAAAAAGTACTGAACTGTCCATCTTGTGTTTCCCTGTTAAAAAATTACGGCACGGTCTGAATCAAATTGAAACCATGCGCCTGCAACCGTTTCTGTACCTGGCTGTTTTCACAAATAAATTTCACAAAATGCGCTGCCTTTTTTTTAAAACGGCTTGAAGAAACAACCGCAGCCGGGTAGTATATCCGGGTATGACTTTCCGGCGGCGCATCAGAAATAACCCTGATCTCTTTTGACCGAATCCGCGCGTCAGTTCCATAGACAATACCGGCATCCACTTCACCGCGGGCAACATAATCAAGCACCTGGCGTACATGCTCCCCATAAACCAGTTTTTTTTGAATGCTCTTATACAGCGACATATGCTGCAAAACTTCAGCAGCATATCTGCCCGCCGGAACACTGCCGGGATTACCAATGGCAACATTGCGGCAGCTTTTATTTTTCAGATTACTAAAGGCCGCTAGCTTTGCCGGATTATCAGCAGGCACAACAAGCACCATGCAATTTTGCGCAAAATCGCGCCGGCTCGATGCAAGAATATCATCCCGTTCTTCCAGCATATCCATAAAACGCTGTGAAGCAGAGGCAAACACATCAGCCGGTGCGCCGGCTTCGATCTGTTTCTCAAGAGTCCCGGATGAGCCAAAATTATAACGAAGTGTCACATCCGGCACCTGCTGCTCATAAAGTGGCGCAATTTCTTCAAATATATTTTTTAGACTCATGGCAGCAGAAATTAGCAGCTCTTCAGCATTTAGCGGATTTGAATACAAGAGTGCCGCTAAAAGAATGCTCCATGTCCGCAGTTTGTTTGTTTTTTTAATCATCCTTAATTTTCCTTTTTATATTCAGGTCCTCCGGAAGAAATTTCCCGGACACCCGCCCGCTTTTGTATCAACTCAGCAACAATGCTGATCGCTACTTCTTCCGGCGTTTCTGCACCGATAGAAATACCAATAGGAGCATGAAGGCGGCTAAAGGCTTCAGGGTCCGCCCCTTCCAGCTCAAGGGCTGCCTTTATCGTCCGGCACTTTTGCCCGCTGCCGATCATACCGATATAGGCCGCATCCGTAGCAAGAGAGGCATTTAGAACGTTCCTGTCCAGAGCCGGATCACGCGTAAGGATAATGACATAACTATCTCTATCGATACGAACCTCTGTAAACGGATCATCATAGGACTTAAGTAAAACAAGCTCCTCCGCAATTGGAAAATACCGCCTGACAAGATAGTCGCGCCGGTCATCAATTATTGTGGTCTTAAACCCCGAAACAACCGTAAGCATGGCCAGCTGCTGCGCGACATGTCCGCTGCCGAAAATAAACACTCCCGACAGTCCCGTAAGAGGTTCTATGAAAAATCGTTTTTTGTTCTCATGCCCGATCCCGGGCCGGCAAATAAACGATTTTTCGTACAGTGTTTCCAGAAAATCACGGCTGGGCACAAAGGTTCCCACGGCATCACCGGATACGGTTATGCAGCAGATCTCCCCGGGCCTTTTATTCGCGTCATCCGGAACAGAAGTTATCAGCCAGCCTTTTTCTTTTTTTTGTATCACTTGAAGAGCCGTATGCCATGCCCGAATCAGTTCATGATTGGACGGATTCATATAGTCTATAAGGACTTCAATTTGACCGCCGCACAACATGGTCCCTTCTCCCATATTACCGCTAAGATCAAACTGTTTCACTCCGGAATTTTTTGAAGCAAAAGCCGTTTCAGCATACTGCACAACCTCTGCCTCAAGACTTCCACCGCCCACCGTGCCGAAGGTCTTCCCGCTCTTTTGTATGATCATACGTGCGCCTGCTCTTCTCGGCACAGATCCGCGGTGTGACAGCACAGTGGCCATGACAAATAGCTCGCCCAGTTCAAACAGACGGATGCAGTGCTGCAGTTCAGTTTTCATGGTTACTTTCCAAATCCGCAGTCAGGATAACGGCATACCTCACAATTAGCGCACAGACCGCCGTGACCCAAACCCGCAAAATCTTTTCGGTTTAATTTCTCTCCTGCCAGCAATCGGGGCACGAGCAGCTCAAATACAGTGGTCGCGTGGTACATGACACATCCCGGAAGTCCGACAATCGGAATCTCATTTTTATAAGCCAGCATAAACATGGCTCCCGGCAGCACCGGCGCACCATAGGTGACGATCTCTCCTCCGGCACCTCGAATACCCTCAGGTGTCACATCATCCGGATCAACAGACATGCCGCCGGTGGTCGCAATAAAGTCTGCTCCCGCCCGGATGAGCTTTTCTATAGACTCGGAAATAATGCCGGCATCATCCGGAACAATGATCTGATCAAGCACTTCACAGCCAAGCACACTGAATTTTTCTCGAATCACCGGTCCGAACTGATCCTTGATGCGGCCCTCATACACTTCAGATCCGGTTGTCACGATCCCGACTTTTTTGTGCTTCAGTTTTTTGACCTGAATCAGCGGCGCATCGCTT
The DNA here is from genome assembly GCA_964387595.1 of uncultured Thermodesulfobacteriota bacterium. GTDB lineage: Bacteria > Desulfobacterota > WTBG01 > CAIYCZ01 > CAIRTM01 > JAHEEI01. The sequence continues at coordinate 27,079 of CAYLYF010000023.1, forward strand.
TTCAGAAGACTAACAGCTCTTGCTATGGATTCCTGTTCAATTACCAGAGGAATGATCCGGGTACCGGCAATAATTTTTCCTTCCCTAACCATCTGGTGGGTATGAATGGTGGCGAACATGATCTGGTCCATACTGTTCAGCTTTTCGAGCAAACTGACATTTATTGACAATAAACCCGAATGCCCGGCGGAAAGCTCGATCTTTCCTTCCTTCGGCTCGGAAAGAAGAATCCCGGCACCGGCAGCAGCGCTGGCAATGGCCTGGGCCGCCTCATTTTCATGGAAACATCCTTCCTGCAGATCCCAGACATAAATATGTTTTTTCCCCAGATCAAGTAGCGCGGGAATATCGGCGCTGTTTATAATATGTCCTTTTTGAAAAGCCCTTTCCTTGGTCTTACCCCGTATAATCCGGGTAATATCATGTCCCAGAACCATACCGATTGCTTTTTCTACCTTTACAGATTTCATCTTTGGCCCATCCCTTTCATAAAAAAAACCATTTCTGCCTGGGAAAGCAGGAATGGCTCATCAAATACGGAGGATGCGCACATTCTCCTTCCCAAAACAGGAGGCATAACTCTTTCGGGTTATACCCTTTCGGCCGGCACTTCATAGGAAACCCTTAGAAATGAAAGCTCGGAGAAATAAAAAAACCGGTTACCCTGTGCAGGGAACCGGTCAATATACAAGTATAATTACTGTATCTTCTTTCCGTCTCCTTTCCGCACTGGGAGGCTGTGCTTCCTTTCGGCAGCAGCCCTATCGGTTATAGTTCCCTAGATCAAATCCTTAGGAATATATAACTCGGAGATATTATTCAGTTTTATAAATTATAGTTATATGGCGCTGAAAAGTCAATAATTGGTTTTGGAACCTTATACAATGCAAAAATGTCACATAAAGGCATCTTTACTGAAACCGGATCCTAAAAAAGATTCGGAACCCGGACTCACAGCAGAGGCTCTGATAAAACATGAATGCAAAAACAAGTACTTAGGATGAAGTGATGGAACATAATTACATACTAAAAGGCACGTCCAGTGTGATCCTGTTTAAAAACAGGATCACATTTAATCTTATTGCAGCATATCCTTAACCGATGCCAGCAGATCTTCCCGCTTAATTGGTTTTTTTAATGTTTGCCCGGCACCAAACGTCTTGGCCATTGACAGGTAATTTTCCGGTCCGATCCGCCCTAACTCCGGACATGGCAATGATCTTCACTTGCGGTACCGCCTCTTTCAGCATTGTCCGGGTTTGACTGTCATCCTCAATTACTAAGATTGTATGCACGTCCTAGTTCTCCTTTTTTTTTGTTAAATATTTTTCTAATGATCCCAGCCAATTGTGCCACCACAATCGGCTGGGCAACATATTCGCTGATACCCATTTGAAAAGACTGACTTTTATTTATCACTTCGCTAAAACCTGTGCAGAGAATAATCGGAATACCGGACCGGATCAAAAGCAATTCTTATGACAGGTCAGCCCCTGTCATAACCCAGCATGGTATAGTAGCGGGGACTGAAAAAACATTCATTTGTTTTAATATTCCAGTCCCATAAACCGTCATTTGTGGCTTCATATGACAACTTGAGGCGCTCTTCACTTATCTTTAGTGCTTCTAACGCCTATTTACGCTCGGTAATATCCCGAATTGACGATATGGATCCGGAAATATTACCTTCAGCATCTTTTAAAACTTTAGTATTAAATTCTACCGGACAGACACTCCCGTCTTTCCTGCACCACGCGACTTTCAGATTCATTGTTTGCCCTTTTTCAATAGAGCTGTTATTTCCCGGAAAATATTTTTTGTGGTTTTCATCCTTTACCACCAGGTCAAGATGATGCATTCCCTCAAGTTCCTCTCCACTATAACCGGTTATTTTTTCTACAGCACTATTGACTTTTACAAACCCGCCCTTTTCCTCGCTAACAATAATCCCATCCTTGATGGTTTTAAAAATACCCTCAAGAAATGTTTTTGACTCTTTAATTTCCTTTTGACCGGCTATTAGCTGCTGATTACTGGCCTCCAGCTGTTCCATGGCTGAACGCAGCTGCTGCTCACTTGACCTGAGTTTCAAGTTTGTCGCACTCAACTCCTGCTCGCGCACCTTGAGCTGCGCATTGGAATATGTCAGTTTAGCTGTCTTTTCCAACTCCAGCTGATTAAGATGATCACGGTGTTCTTTTTTTTGTTTAGCTATATCATTATATATATAACGGCATATAAAGAATTTAACAACTTTTCCTGCCGTTGACAAAAAAAGCAGGGTATAACTTTCTGACATTACTTAATATTTTGTTTTTTTAGCATTTTGAGATCTGGCGAGATAGTCTTTCAGGTAAAATCAGCTGGGATCGGGATATCCCTTGGCAGATAAATTACCAGCCAGGAAGAAAATCAAATTCACACGTATTACTTAACAGCCAAAGTAAAACTGGTCACCGGAGAATTGACCATCTCAATGATCTCCCTGTCACATACATGGATAAAAGAAAAATGTTTTTCAAGGCGTTTTCTGGCTTCATCAAAGACCATAAACTGTGATCCGATCCGTTCATAGATCCTGTCAAAAGAGGCTTTTTCACCGGTGATGCTCAGGTCATCCACCAGGATTAAAATATCCGCAATTTCAGCGATCACATCAATGGCATCATAACCCGCATAGGGCATGCAGAACCGTTCAAACACCATTATTGGCTTTTTAACTGAAGTGTCAAAATGGTCATGTTTTCCCTTCTTGAGGTCCCAGACAATATCCGTGATATTTATTTCAGGATAGGTTTTTCGAAGGCTATCCCCGGTCTGTTTGATCATGGGAGACTGATCGGAAATGATCAGAGGAACATCAGTAATTGCGTTTTCCTTCATGGCCTTACAAAGATCTGCAGTTACTTTCCCGGTACCTGCACCGACCTCAACTAGAGTACCGACATCACTCCTTTTTATAATACCGGTAACAATATCAACAATAGTCTTGGAAAACAGGTTATAGACCTCCCCTTCTGAAACCTCCTTAAAAACAGCAAGAACCTCCGGGTCCGACCAGCTCCAGGAAGAATCTTTGGACTTCTCCATGATCATGCGCATCATCTTCAGCAGGGGTCTGAACGGCGGGATAAAATCTTCATCCTTAACCGTCTTTCCCTGCAGCATCATGGCTGCGGCATCATCCAAAGGCTGCCAGTCTGAAAAATCACCAGACATCTTTTCATTATAACGCTTTATGGGCCCGGAAATACCTGCAAGAACATCCTGTTTGTTTATCATTTTTCTTCTCCCGTAGTAACGCGCCACGCAGCAGAATATATGTTTGCAGATTCGGGCTTCACCCGCCCGCACAAAGTCATGCCGATACTTTCAGCAAAGTTAACCGCATCAACACTTGCTGCTGCGGGAGACACATAGATAGGAACTCCCAGACAGGCTGCCTTGGTGACCATCTCGAGAGAGAAACGGCCCGAGCATAGCAGCATAAGCGTATCAAAATCAAGCCCGTTCTGAAAAGCATATCCGATGGCCTTATCAAGTGCATTATGCCGTCCCACATCTTCAAAATGGTTTAAAATCTCTTTTTTATCTGCAAGAGCAGCTGAATGAACAAACTTACTGTCCCGGTAAAGCCCCACAAAATCATTAAATTCATTTCCAAACCGAAGAAGCTTTTCTGCATCAATTGTGAGTTTTGAAGTGATCTCAGGCAGGGTCCGGGTTACCGTACCCGACCGGCTGATAAGCGCTGTTCTGCCGCCGCCTGCAGCAACCCGCTCATGCCGGGCAAAATCTTCAAGTTTTTCAGGCAGCATATCGATCTCAAGCTCTGCTCTGCCCGAGTTTAAGTCCACGTTTAATGATTTAAGGTCAGCCCGCTTCTCCAAAAAACCTTCACAAAAAGCAAATCCGACCGCCATCTGCGCCACATCTTTGGCAAGACACTGTGTTCTCACAACGGATGTTCCATTAATAAAAATATCTATCGGGGTCTCATGGACAAGCAGCAGCTCACGCTTTCTTAATTCTCTCCCCTTAATAGAAACACAATTAAATCTGGCACAGTATTCACCTGGTTTTTTTTTGATCATAGCTAAAGTTCATCCCCTGTTTCACTGTTTACTCTGACGATAAAGCTTAGTGACAAGTCTGCACTATAGCACGTGACCTTTCTTCCCCCAACAGCAAAATATTTATTTTGATATTTAAAGCCTGTTTCTTCGGTTTTTCCAGACATCCTCCGGACACATCTTTTGGATCGAAATTATTCTTGCAAAAAGTTTTGGATTCTTTTGCTGAATTTCCGGCATCAGCTGCTGAAAAAATGTTTCCATAAGCTTCTGAGCCCTGCTAGGTTCCAGAGACCCGAGGATACTTTCAGGCATGAATGAAAACAGCTCACAGATCTCTTCCTTTTCAAGCTCATCAAACATATTGACCCCGGGTACTTTAATCTGCGGGACAAAAACGCCGTTCCACCAGTCACTGTATTTCCGGCAGAAATCATCTTTTTGATTTTTATTTTCTAAAGCGCTGCAGCTTGAATCAACCGCCTTAACCCCGCATAGGGCTGCATGTGTATTGCTGGTCTGGCCCATCTAGGCAGCATCTCCCACGATAAAAATATTGTCTTTGCAGGGATCCTTGATCGGACTCATGAGCTTAAGCACACAGGCTGATTTCCTTAAAATCTCTGTTTTTTTACTGAACTGACTGGATAGAACTGAATTATTCCTGACCTGCTCAATATCACAGACTGTCCGATCCGACAAATTCCGGGGATGTGCATATACCGCACGCGCACAGGAGTGGGGCGCAATAACCGGAGCAGGGGAAAATTCAAGCACATCAAGGACCGTGTCATCCGACACATGAGAGACATCAACCATGATCCCCAGCCGGTTCATCTCTGCTATTACCTGTTCACCAAACGTGCTTAAGCCGTTATGCTCTGCGCCATCCGGGTCTGTGGAAGAGTCACAAATATCATTATTGCTGCTATGGCAAAGCGTGATATCAAGGATCCCTTGATTGTAGAAAAACTCTACCAGAGACAGGTCGTTGCCGACGGGATAACCGTTTTCCATTCCGATAAAAATTGCCCGTTTCCCTGAGGCTTCGATCCGGTAGGCATCTCTATCACCCTGAAGCACATAGGCAATAAAAAAGATCGCATCAAGACCGCCTTTCCCCATGCGAGAAAAATTGATCTAGAGAGAGGCTGTTTGAGGATCATGATACTGACCCGGATCATAGTCCTTAAAAATCCCCATTAAAAATGGCGTATCCGCATGGGTATCCACAGTCAAAATTTTCCCCTGAGTTTTAGCGGCTTTAACAGCCAGGCAGATCTACTCACAGCCATAAAAACAAAACAGATAAAAAAACCCGGCTATAACTAAACTTAAAAATTTATTTAACCGCTTCATGCCTTCTCCTTAAAACACTGACTTTTTTTAGCACTTAGCATTTATGAATCAAGACCGAACATGACCTTACGTGAATATTCGCCCATCTTTTCCTTGCCCATCAGCCGGGCCAGCAGATCCACTGCCGGGCCACCCTTTCTGATAAGTGTATTTACATACCATTCTGTTGACCGGAAAACTTCCCGACTTTGTTCAGCAGAAACGGCTTCGGCTGCTTTTACCATGGCAACATAAGCATCAAGATATTTTTTATAAGTTTCAAACAACAGTTCATCGCAGCTGCTGCCTAATTCTGAGAGCCTTTGCAGGCAATACATTTAATCTCAACGCAACCGCCTTTTGGAAGCGCCTTAACCGCAACAACCGCACGGGCCGGTTTGTGCTCTGGGAAAAACTCCTGATAGATTCCATTAAAATCTGTAAAGCCAGCCATGTCTGTTAAGAAAACATCAACGCTTGCCACATCCTCCAAGGCCAGCCCGGCAGCCAGAATAATGTTTTTCAGATTTTCCATGGCCTGCCGAGCCTGAGATGCCAGATCGCTTCCCACCATTTCACCGGTTGCCGGCACCATTCCCAATTGTCCGCTGACGAACAACAAATTTCCTGCAGCAATGGCTTGTGAATAAGGGCCAATGGCCGCAAGCGCGTCCTCTGTCTGAATTGAATAAAATTTCATATACATGCTCCTTTTAAACGAGTAAATTGTCTTATCACCTTAATTTTGAACCGGCTATCGTAACGAGGCTCCGAAACTACAGTAAATAAATGGGGCAAAATTAACGCATCAGCTCATCTGCTGCATTTCCCGCAGATCCTCTGCAAGGTACATTCCCATGCTGTATGCTTTCTTAAGCTTTTCAGCAAAAGTTTCCTCGGTTATAGATTCGACCCCGCCCACATACAGCGTATCCAAAGTTTCAATCTGCTCCCAAACCAGATCCCCCTCGATAGCCTCCACACACGGATCACACATAACTTCCTTAAATATATCTTCCGAATTCCCGGTAATAATGATCGAAACCTTTTTTTTAAAGTTCATCGTAACCCCCGGGCGAGGTGTCGGAAACTTGCCTGCCTGATCTTTAGCTTTAAAAGTAAAGGCAATTTTCCGCTCTAAAAATATCTTCATCAGCGCCGTCACGTACATATCGTAGGTCGGACTGGCATAGATATAGCCGTCTGCGGTGAGGTAGTCCTCCAGAATGGTCGCCATATCATCTTTTAACGGGCAGCGCCCGATGGTGCGTTCCGGATCCCTTGAAAAACAACTGCCGCATCCCAAACAAATTTTTATATTACATTTAATCAGATCATACCGTTTTATCTCGGCCCCGCAGCTTTCCGCCCCCTCAAGCGCTTTTTTCAGCAACGTGGCACATTTTCCATTAACCCGGGGACTTCCTAAAAAACCCATAATTTTCATCTACTTTCTCCTCGTGATACTCTGCTGTATTAGGCCGTAACCATAGAGTGCTGGCTGCCGACACTTTTTTCAGCTTTTATGTATTCCTGTCCAAAATCAAAATCCGTTATCCCGGCGTGGTGCTTCGATACAGTTGAGTTAAAAATGGGCATATGGCACGTACTCAATGCGGTCTTTTCCTTCTCCCCTCACCCCAAGGAGAGAAGGCGCAATAAAAACCTAAACCTCAAAGACCTCAATCGCTTTCATGACTTCCATCACATGCGCCATTCCCGGACCACCGCTCATCAGTATGGCAACCGACGACGCTTCCAGGATTTCTTCTTTGGTCGCCCCCATTCCCAGGGCATTCTGAACATGCTTCCAAATACACGGCACACTGCGTATGGAAACAGCAATACCAATAGCAATCAGCTCTTTCTGCTTAGCCATGATGGCGCCATCTGCCATCACACTTTCCACAAGACCCTGAAAACTGGAAGAGATTTCAGGAAACTGCTGACCATATTTGGCTTTGTACTCAAAAAGCTCATTCATTTTCTCATTGCTATCTTCTTTACTCACGGCTATCTCCAATATTACTTTTTATCACTTAAAGCGTTTTCAACAATAGCCTTGACCTGTTCATCTGCAAAAAGGCCCGGCACTCCGCCGGTATGAACAAACACCACGGTATCTTCCCGGGTAAATTCTCCTTTTCTGGAAAGGTCAATAATTCCGGCCATGACCTTGCCGGTGTAGACCGGATCAAGGATCAGTCCTTCGCTGCGCGCAGTCAGCAATATCGCCTCAGCACCGTCTTTGGTGGGATGACCATAGGCTTCACCCAGGTACTGGTCATAAATGGTGACTTCCTCTTCTTTGATCTCTGCCTTAATCCCTAATAATTTTGCAACCTCCAAACTTTCATACATAACCATGGGAGCAAGCATATAATCCTTTGCGGTCACACTGACACCAATGACCTTCATATTGGCATTCAGAAGTTTCATCCCCAGAAGAAGCCCGCTCATCGTGCCGCCGGTTCCGATACCGCACACAAGATAGTCTGCTTTTATCTGTCTTTCATTCAGCTGGTTCAAAATCTCCACCGCTGCATTCACGTATCCAAGAGAACCCAGGGGTTCGGTGCCGCCAAGTTTGATCACATACGGGGTCTCCCCTCTTTTACGCAGGTCCTCTGCCGTTTCTTCAACCTTGTTCTCCACATTATTCAAATCCGCTGGCCAGCGGTCATACCCGGAAAGAGAATCATCCTGAACCGGCGGCACAAAATGAACATCCGCCCCCATAAGATAATCGATCAGAAGATTCCCGGAAATCGTGGGCGGTTTCGCACCCATCACCACCAAAGAGGATTTCATACCCAGCCTGGCTGCCGCACCAATGGTGATCCGGCCGTGATTGGTCTGGGGACCGCCGGTGGTAATAATGACTGTGGCGCCTTTTGCTTTTGCATCGGCCAGCAAAAACTCAAGCTTTCGGACCTTGTTCCCGCCGAGCCCTGCTCCGGTCAAATCATCTCTTTTCACCAGAAGCCGTGGTCCTCCAAGCGCCTCGGTCAGTCTCGGCATCTCTTCCAAAGGGGTGGGCAGATCTGTCAGTTTTATTCTTGGAAAGTTTCCGGTCTGCATAAGTATCCTTTCACGTATATTTAATTTTTTAAAGTCCTATTCTTCTGCCCTTATTGCCAGTGCCGGACACATGTCTATACACACACCGCAATCGATACAAAATTCTTCGTTAACCACTGCCTTATCATTTAATTCAATCGCGCCCTGTGCACATACATCACTGCAGCAGCCGCACCCCACACAAAGTTCACTGTCTATTGTTATTGCCATCCTTCTTCCTTTCTAAAGCATGTCGCTTAAACAGCTCTGACTTCCGGTTATCTTTTCAAACAGTTCAGAGCGTTCTGATTTTATTTTATCGCTGTGGTTCATGATCGCATTCCACATGATCTCTGGCGAGCGGTACTGGTTGTAGGTTCCTTCAAGGCGTTCACCTTCAACCAGTCCAAACAGATAATCCAGCTCTTCATCTGTGTATTTCGGCACCAATGCAAAGCCCTGTGCCACCCGCATCACATCAGAGGAATTAAACTCAAAAGAGTCCTGCCACCACTTTGTATATTCATCAAAACCTTTTTCTCCGGACAGCTCTTTTTCCACGGCATGAGCTGCCCTGTATCCGCACATAAGCGCACCCTGGGTCTCCACCTCAACAAAAGCAGCTGCATCGCCGATCACAATTACATTCCTCTGCCAGGGTTGCGGCATGGCCGTAAAGGTCTTCAGAGTGCAGCCTACCTTTTTCACCAGTTTGGCATCTTTAAATGCCCAGGACAGATCTCCTTTTTGAGTAATATTCTTAAATATTTCAGGGGGAGCATATTTTTTATTTCCGGTACAGATCAGATAACCCACCTTTTCATCATGGATAGACGGTCCGATCATCACCGGTGCAAGCCCCTGGTAGTTACGTCCGAAATAGGTTTTCATTGCGGTTCTTTCAAAGACCTCAATCCCCTCCATGTAATAAACAATACATAATGCGGTTGCAAAGAGCTGTCTTTCCCGGTTCAGCCCTAAAGCTTCCGACACACCGGTATTGACCCCATCAGCAACAATCACCTTTTTCGCAGTAAGAGATGTATGTTTCCCCTGATGAGTCGTCAGTAATTTAACTTCTTTGCCATTATCTTCCGCATCATAAACCACAGTTGCAGGAATATATTCCACCCCAAGCGATGTACATTCATCCAGCAGCTCTTTAAGCAGAAAACCTTTGTCAAACTTAATCACAATGGGCCGCCTGTCTTCATAAGCAAAATGGATGGTTCTGCCTGCCGGTGAAATATAATATTTATCAGCAACTTCCATCCGGGGTCCGGTATATTTGACCCGAAACTTATTTTTTTTAAAAAGCACTTCTCCTTCTTCCACGGAAACCGTGTCACCGGAATAATTTTCATCCATAATGAACTGCTCACAACAAGCCCGGGTGATCTGAGAGATATCCTTTCTCTTTTCGATCAGAACAGTTTTCAATCCCTTTTCTGCAGCTGTCCTGGCTGCCATCAGCCCGCCGGGCCCTGCACCAACAATTGCAACATCGTACATTTTAATTCCTCCCCCTTGTAGTTATATATACCACTGAGTATACTTATGTTTTTAAACAAAAGACTGTTTAATTATGTAAACAGTCTTAATCAAAATCCGCTTCGGCTTGAAAAATAACTCTTTTAAGATACTTTTTCAAGCGAAAAACTTTTTAAACCCTTTATGATATGATTAATATCAAAAACATGCTGCTCTGCAGGATCAAAATCACTGTCGAGTGAAAAATGAAAATTAAACACCCCCATGGTGATCAAAACAATGGCCCGGGCAACCTTTACCGAATCTGTCTTTATAAACAGACCTGACACAATTCCCTCTTCCACAATACTTTTGACCTGGTCCACCTGGGTACTGTAAAAAGAGGTCATCACTTTACGGATCTCGGGTTTTCGGGTACCGATTGCCAAAAACTCCTGACATATCTTTAGGAACTCTTCATTTTCCTTTAAAACTTTACTCGCTATTCTTGCATACATTTGAAGCTTCTCTTCCGGCCCCTTAACATTCTCTGCTTCGTCTTTTATCTGGGAATAATACCTACTGTTCATATATTGAAAAAGCTGCAGGAAAAGATCGTCTTTTGATTTGAAATGATAATAAAACCCCCGAAGCGTCATATCTGCTTTGTTGCTGACCATTTCCATAGAGGTTTTAAAATATCCGAATTCCGTAAAACAACTTGCGGCAGCAGCAAGTATTTTTTCTTTTCGGTTCTCTTTTCCCGGTTTTTTGCTCATTTAAGCTCTCTTAATTATATATACTACTGAGTATAAAAACATATTAGTATAAAAAAATTTTGTCAAGTTTTTTTAAGAAAAAAAGGGGGGGGTCAATCCGAACATTTCACTTATTACAGCAAGGCTGAAACGATAAGGGACAACAGGACAAAAACGGCCGAAACAGCGTGTACTATGGGCTATAAAAAATCCGGTTGTTTAAGATTTAAACAACCGGATCTCATCAGCCATAGCAATCAAATAATGAAAATTTTATTCTGAAAAAAGCTTTTATAATTAACTACTGTGCTTCCTTCATCACCCTAAAACCTAAATAAAAAGTTCCGCCATAACGCTTCACAAACTGACGGTGAGACCCGCGCAGCGGATAGGTCGGTCCGTAGGGACTGTAATTATCTTCACCTAACGACTCCTGAGAAAACCCGCTTGAACGTACGGTCCGGCAGGGATCCATCCAGAACGGAATAATCGGAATTATAAACGGAAACAGCGGAAACGAGGGACCGGGAGGATCGGTGGTAAGACCCCTTGCAACACAGCGCGGGTAATACAGCAGCTGAAACCAGTCGCCTGTCCATTCCATGACATTTCCGGCCATATCATAACAACCCGCAGGCGAAACACCCTCAGGATAGCTGCCGACAGGTTCGGTATCCCGGGTAAAATCAGAAAACATCTGTCTGGAATTTAATGCGCTTCCGGCAATCTGGTCATCTTTGAGAGCGCAGTTTGCCATAGCTCCGCTTCCGGGCAGGCCGCACATTTCATTGGCTTCCAGATAATCATCTCCCCAGGGAAAGATAAGGCTCTGCGAACCGCGGGCAGCAAATTCCCACTCAGCTTCGGTGGGAAGCCGGTAGGTCTCGCCGGTCTCTTCACTCAGCCATTTGCAGTAGGCATAAGCTTCATACCAGGATACACCCACAACCGGTGATCGGGCTTCATTGGAATAGACCATGTTCTCCCAGTAAGGATCATTCGTAAGATCCCAGGTCTCCTCTTCATAGCTTCCGTCATAAAGCATATAGAGCGGTCCTGTACGCCCTTCTTTTTCTTTCCATTTCCAGCCGTTATTTGGAATTTCCGCATATTCCTTATCAATCAGCCAGTATGCTTTTGTGTCATATCCGCCGGCATCTATAAATTCCGCATACTCCTCATTAGTGACTTCATACTTTCCTATAGAGTAAGCACTCATGGTCACCCGGTGAGCCGGTCCTTCCTTAAACATTGTTGCTCCGGAATAGGCATCAGCCGCTGTTCTTAAATATGTTGCCGATGAGGTGGCATCAAGCTTTGCATCCATGCCCATCTCAAAGGACCCGCCTTCAATAGCGACAAGCTCGGGAATTTTAGTACCATTGTCTGCCAAAGCATTAACACCGGAAAAAACAGTGCCGAAAACAATAGCAAATAATAAAAGTCTGTTCATTAATGGGTACAATTTAGAAAACATAACTCCCTCCATTTTCAAAAAAAGGTTTACATAAACACAGGCATTTGTATACCGTTTAGTATACTCTGATATTATCAGGATTAGCATGTGCTTTTTTATCTGTCAAGAAAAAGATGAACACGGTCATGAATTTACTCATAAGCGTTTAAAACGCTTGACAGACAAAAGCGATTATCATATTAAAAAAAACCTATAGAGCGAAGATTCGTTTTGTTACAGCATAAAAAACCGGAAATTAAACTGTCTGATTTTTAAAACATTGCCGCTTTAGTTAGAGCCTGTCCCAATTTTGCTTATTTCAAGTTTTAATGGACAGACAGGCA
>CAYLYF010000024.1:0-39061 GCA_964387595.1 uncultured Thermodesulfobacteriota bacterium
ATAATGCAAACAAGATAAGGATTTTTATAACAGGAGAAGTGCTTCCTATTGACATTGACCGTTTAATGGGTGCCATTATTTTAATTATTACCAAAATTAACATAACTGCTCATATGTTATATCCGTATCAGATGTCATTCCATCCTCGTCACTAGAACCGTAGTGTCAAATTTAGAGCCTTTCATGTTTTTATATGAAAGGCTCTAACAGAATGTATTGCCATTACACACATTCTCTTCATAAGATCTAAACCAAAGCTCAAGACATAACAAATTCCAAATTCTGTAGCAGTGATCACTTTGCCCTGTCATATGCTCTAACAACAGCTCCTCTACCTTTGCCTCGCTGAAATAGCCGCGTTCTTTGGCACTTCTGTCAGTCAGCATATCATATGTCATTTCTTTCAGATCTTCCCTGAGCCATTTTGCGATCGGCAGGCCGAACCCCTGTTTCTTCCTGCTTACAATATCTGAAGGCAGAAGGTCTTTTGCAATATGTTTAAGAAAGTATTTCAGAGTCCCATCGTGCAGTTTCATATCAGAAGGAAGGGCTGCTGCAAATTCCATTACCCTGTGATCCACAAAAGGTGAACGCACCTCAAGAGAGCATGCCATGCTTGCAATATCTGTCTTAACCATAAGGTCCTCGGGCAGGTATGACATCACATCAACGTTTAAAACCTTATCCATAAAAGATTCGGCATCTGAATCATTATACAAGGCTTCAATGTAACCGGACGGGCCAACACCTTCAATACAGCGGTTAAAGGAAGAAGAGCATATATCTTTTCTCATAATATCATCAAAATGAGAGATCCACCTTAGGTACTGCTTTTCAGGCCGATCACATATGTGCTTCAGAAAACTTTTTAACCGCCTAAGAAAGCTGTGCCCGGTCTTTCCGGCCGGAAGTATCCCGGCAATTTTGCTTATCATTTTTTTACCGATATAATCTGTATATTTATTATATTTATAAGATGATAATGCATGAGCATAACGATTATATCCGGCAAAACACTCATCACCGCCATCACCGCTTAAGGCAACAGTAACGTGCTGCCTTGTTACTTTTGACAGATGATATGTTGGTACAGCTGATGGATCTGCGTAGGGTTCATTATAGGCCCACATCAGTTTCGGCAAGACATCCACCACATCAGGTTTCACAACAAACTCATGATGCTCTGTCTTATATTTATCAGCAACAAGCCGTGCAAAAGGAAGTTCGTTATAACTTTCTTCTTCAAATCCTATAGAAAAAGTTTTAACCGGCTTGTTAAGATATCTACTCATAACCGCAACGATCATGCTTGAGTCAATTCCGCCACTTAAAAAGGCACCGAAAGGGACATCGCTTCTCAGCCTCATCCTTACAGCCTCGTTAAACAGCTCCAAAAAATGGTCGCCATACTCTTCTAAAGATCCATAAGCAAGCTTGTTTTGATATGAAAGGTTCCAGTATCTTTTTATTTTCAGGGAACCATCCTTGAAAATCATATAATGAGCCGGTGGTAATTTTTTGATGTTAGAGAAAATTGTTAAAGGGCTTGCGATATAACCATAGGTAAGATAATTATGTATTGCTGTTGTATCAATTTCACGCGGCAATTCAGGATCAAAAAGAAGTGACTTTATTTCTGAAGCAAACAAAAGCCGGTTGTTGTTGCAGCTATAAACAAGTGGTTTCTTCCCCAGCCTGTCCCTTGCGATAAAGAGGCTTTGTTCAGTCACATCCCACAGAGCAAAAGCAAACATTCCCCGAAGATCCTGAAGACATTCAATTCCTTTTTCTTCATAAAGATGTATTATTGTTTCAGTATCAGAAGATGAAGAAAAAACATGCCCTTTATTCTCAAGCTCTTTACGTAATTCGCAATAATTATAGATCTCACCATTAAATACGATCCATATGGTTCTATCCTCATTTGTCATCGGCTGATGACCGGCCGGAGTAACATCAAGGACACTTAATCGTCTGTGACCAAGGCCTATATTATCTTTCAGATAAATTCCAGCATCATCAGGACCTCTATGACCAAGCACTGAGCACATTCTGGCTATAAGGTTACTATCAACCTTTTTTTTATTATCTATATTTATTTTTCCGCATATACCGCACAAAGCATCATCCTCTTATATACAATAAAATTTATGCTCTAATATATTATGCTGGCTGCAATCAGTTACGAAACACCGATACTAAAGTTAAAAAGATATCAAATGGGGAATTGAAAATCAAAGTAAAGTTTGAAGGTTTCTAACATAAATCCATAAATTAACATTCAAAAATCTTCCGGATACGTTTATCTTGACACCTTAATAGCGTTTATCTATACTCCATATATATTATATATACACAGCTCACAGTCTAAAAACCTATGGTTAAATAATACTTTATCGTAAAGTTATTTAACAGGGTAACTGTAACTGAAAGAGCGAAGCTGGATAAATGACCAACGAAACTAAAGAAAACAAAACCCTCCCGACTGTTATCTACTCCCCGGCATCAGGGCTGCGCTCACCAAAGGTCATGGCGCAGCAGATGTGGCGTGACCTTATAGATTCCAGGGAACTGGCATGGCGCTTAACAATAAGAGACATCAGCGCCCAGTACCGTCAATCTCTAATGGGCATCCTGTGGGCTTTCTTTCCCCCGATTGCAACTGCCTTGATATTTATTGTATTAAACAACCGGAAAATAATTAATATCGGTGAGACTGACATCCCCTATCCCGCTTTTGCCATGTTTGGCACTGTATTATGGCAGATCTTCATTGAAAGCCTGAACTCACCTCTAAAAGTTGTCACGAAATCAAAAAAAATGATTTCCAAAATTAATTTTCCCCGAGAAGCCTTGATACTATCCGCGTTTGAACAGACACTTTTTAGTCTATTTATAAAACTTCTTATTTTAATTGCTGTCTTTATTTTTTTTCAAATCCCCATTACCTGGTACACCCTTCTATGTCTGCCAGCTATTTTAATTCTCATGCTGTTAGGACTTACTTTCGGACTACTGTTGACCCCGGCAGGTATTCTTTATACTGACATCACTCAGGGCCTTACAATAATAACAGGCCTCTGGTTCTTCATAACACCCGTAGTCTATCCTCCGCCAACCAGTTTTCCTTTCTCACTATTAACCATAATCAACCCGGTAGGACCCATTCTGACAGGTGCCCGTGACTTAGCTTGCAAAGGCGTTCTTAACAACCCTATTCCGTTTTTCATAATAACATTCCTTATGTTTGTGTTTCTTATTATCGCCTGGATTATCTATAAACTCACCCTTCCAATTCTTATTGAAAGGATGAATACTTGAATAACAACAAACCCCTTATAAAAGCTGAAAATATTTCAAAAAAATTTTGCAAATCTTTAAAAAGATCTCTTTGGTACGGCATTAAGGATAGCTGCAGTGAATTGTCGGGTCAGCGTAAAAGCAATCATAAACTCCGCAAAAATGAGTTCTGGGCTCTTGACGATATATCCTTTGAACTACACAGGGGCGAATGCCTTGGTTTAATAGGTAGAAACGGAGCAGGCAAGAGCACTCTACTTAAATTACTCAATGGTCTGATTAAGCCGGATGTAGGGCAAATTGAAATACGCGGTCGTATAAATGCTTTAATAGAACTGGGTGCCGGTTTTAATCCTATTTTAAGCGGTTATGAAAATATTTATATCAATGGAGCAGTCCTTGGATTTAATAAAAAATCTATTGATAAAAAAATTGACTCTATTATTGAGTTTTCAGAGATAGGTGAATTTCTGGAGATGCCTGTTCAGAACTACAGTTCCGGGATGTACGTGCGACTGGGTTTTGCCATAGCAGCCCACTTACAACAGGATGTTCTATTAATTGATGAGATTTTGGCTGTCGGGGATATTGGTTTTCGCTCAAAATGCTACAATGCCATACATGAAATTCGCAAAAACACTGCTGTCGTCTTTGTCTCACACTCTATGAATCTTATAAACAGAATATGCACCAAAGTTGCAACCCTTGAGCGTGGTAAAAATGTTTATTCAAGCAGCAATGTACCGGCTGCTATCCAGCATTATTACGATTTATTTTCACAAGAGAGTAACAAACCAAATAGAATAGAAAATTATGATTCTAAAATTAACTTTCGGGAGTTGAAAGCCCCAAAATATAAAAACTTATACGAAATCGAATTTGGCGCTGACATTACTATAGAAATAGACGCGCACATAAATCCCTGTTTTAAAAATATTGAATTAAATTTTACTTTCCTAAGCCATGGCATGGATATCGTTGCTCAATGCAACTCACACAATAACGGCATACCGATTAATAATTCCACTGGACATATTACCGGAGAAATAACAATAAAAAACATTAATTTCAACAAAGGCAATTACTTTATTTCAATGTCAATTGTGGATAGTGAAACCAATAATATTATTATCTGGGATCATCTTTTCACACAGATCAAAATTGCGGCATCATTTTATGGGGGAGCATTCACCCAGCTTGTTGGCGATTGGAGTAAGCTGAAAAACAATGAGTGAAGAATATGGGGCTTGAACATACAGATCAACAATTATTTGAGATAGCAAAAGCAGAAGTTGATATTTCCAGTATCATCAGACTCATCAAAGAGCTTGCGCAAAACACTACAGTTGTTCTGCTTGCTTTTGATCAATTTCGTTCTATGTTTTTAGAATCAACAGAAACAATTTGCGCAATCGATAATCTTTATATTGAAACCGATTGTTCACAATACTGCCAAAATTCACTTACTTTACCGCAATTGTTTGAAACTGAAAAAACCCTTGCCATCGTATATCTAGGAATCCAGATAAACGGATTTACTGCATCTCCCAGTTACACTCTGTATGAAAAACTTAAAACACGGATTATTTCGTTTCATGAACCGATTCAAACAAGCATTGCCGACAGCTGTGCTCTGCACACACCTAAACTCATTCTTCCCTATTTCAAACAGAACCGAAAAATCAAAATATCATTTATCATTCTCACAGGACTTAATAACGGTGACTCTTTTTATAAGATGCTTAATTCTTTCAAAAAACACACCCCACCGAATAAAGACACTGAGGTAATAACGGTTATTAATGGCTCCAGCGATCAGAGTATTACCAATACGTACAGATCCCTGGGACTGGGCTACAACCTGAAAATAATTCACTGTCCTGAGAACCTCGGCATTTCAGGCGGCTTCAACGAAGGAATTGATGCAGCTAGCGGCGAATATATCTGCTTACTTCAGGATGACATTAAATTTTCCAGGCATGGCTGGTGTAACGAGCTGGCATATTATCTTGACCACTATCCAAAAATTGGAATTATGGGCGGATACCGTGCCGGTTATTACTTCAAAAAAGAAACAAGTAATTATCTTGAAACGCCCTATATCGGTGTTGGTTCAGCTATAACCGGGCGCCCAGGATGGGACTATTTAGAAAAGCATGTCGTTGAAGCCGACTGCGCAAACTGCATGGCGGTTATGTTTCGTAACACACTAGGAAAATATGACGAACATTTCCTGCCAAACGGATTGGAAGACATTGTATTCTGCTTTGAAGCCCGACGTTCCGGCCACGAGGTCTATGTCACCGATGTCGGCATCAGTCACGATCTGGAGAGCGCCACCCGCTCGCAGAAACGCAGCCGTCTGAACCTTTTTCAAAAAAAACAACCACCGCATGGCAACTTACACAAACGTCTGAGCCGCAGTTATCATTATAAAATATTCCAGGAACGCTATAACGACCTGTTACGGACTATCCCCGAAACAATGGACAAGCGCGACATAACCCTGGAATATCTGGAAACAAAGATCAGAATTTTGCCCAAAACCTGGCAAAACACACAATCATAAAGGATACAACCGACCATGGAATATATCGATGATGTCACTGTCATAATACCCGCTGCAGGTGACGTTCCTGAAAGCCTTCGCCCGCTCTCCAACAAATCATCTGTTGCGATGGTAACCATGAACGGCAAACCAGTGATTTACTGGACACTCTCATATCTCAAATCGCTGGGCTATCGACATTTTGTATTTGCTGTGCGCAACCATAAGTCCATGCTGGAAAGTTTTGTCACGCATATTTTTACACCCGAGCTGGAGATTAAGTTTGTATGCCCAGATCGTGATGGCGGCGTCGGATACAGTGTAATGCAATGTTCACAGGTACTAGAGACTACAAAAATTCTCCTTGTTTTAGGAGACACTTTTTTCGAATTTCCAAAACTATCCTCTGCTGAAAGCAACAAAAATTATGTGCTCGTATCACCGGTAAATGAATATTATCGCTGGTGCATTGCCGAACACGACAGCACAAATAAAATCACCAGTTTTATAGACAAACCAAACAATTACTCAAGCAACGGCGATGCACTTATCGGCGTTTACAAAATTAACGACTGGCCGCTTTTTCATACCTGTCTGCAATCCGCATGGCAAAATAAAAAAAAATGTCCCAAAAAAGTTGAACTTAGTGAGGCTTTAACGAGCTATACACACAAACACCCTATCCATGCCTATCCTGCTAAAGAATGGTTTGATTGCGGCAATCCAGACAATCTGTTTCGGTCACGACGAACACTCATGCAAAAACGTGAATTCAACACTGTCACCTTTGATGATTTACTTGGCACCATCACAAAGCAGAGCAAAAACACTGAGAAGTTCATTGACGAGATTGACTATTACAAACTGATCCCATCCGAGCTTCATATACTTTTTCCACGGGTGATTTCAAGTGAAACTCTCCCCGACCAGACCCACATTACCATGGAGTACTATGGTTACCCAACACTCTCAGAGCTTCTTGTTTTCGAAAACCTCAGACCTCGTGTATGGTACAGAATATTTGATCATCTATATCAAATAATTCAGAGAATGATGAAATACACAATTGAGGCCGATGAATACAGTTTTGATTACATGTACAACCGCCGTGTCGAAGATCGCATTAATGAAATTAAAGAAACCAGCGGTCCTCTCGCTTCATTGGTTACATGCAAAAAGCCACTCATCATTAACGGTAATTCTTGTGCCAATTTTTATGATATCTGGCCGCTTATAAAGGACGAATTAAACTGCCTCTATAATGCACAAAAATTCTGCGTAATGCACGGCGACCTCTGCTTTTCTAATATCCTCTACGATCTCACAAACGGCATCTCTAAATTTATTGATCCACGCGGCAGCTTCGGACGCAAGGGCTGCTATGGCGACATCCGATACGATATAGCAAAACTCTATCATTCAATCCATGGTTCTTATGACTATATCACCAACGATCTTTTCAGGCTGGTCTGCCATGACAACAGCATTGAATTTGAGGTCTTTCACAACCAGAACATGGCTGACATAAAAGGTTCATTTGATACTATTTTTTTCAACAATCTTTTTAACAAACGTGAAATTTTATTACTGGAAGGCATGCTATTCGTAACAATGGGTATTTTCCACCAGGATGCGCCGTTACGCCAGCAGGCAATGTATATTACCGGCATAACTATTTGGAATGAACTGATGCAAAACGGTTCGGATACATCAATACTCTCCAATTGTAGCATTGAAAAATCAAATCAACAAAAAGCATAAAAATCATGAATATTGTTATACCCATGGCAGGCAGCGGATTACGGTTTCGAGACCAGGGCTATGTACAGCCGAAGCCCCTTATTGACGTATGCGGCAAACCCATGTTAACCTGGGCACTTAAAAGTCTACCCCTGCATCTGTCAAACAAAATCATCTTTGTCTGTCAACAGGAACTCCTTGCACACAGCGCTTTAGAGCACAGCATCAAATCCCTTTACAGCCGCTACAATCCCATCATAGTTGAATTGCCCGGACCGACTGATGGACAGGCGGCAACCGTCCTGGCTGCAGCAGACCATATTGACAGCAGTGCCAGCTTGCTTATTTACAATATCGACACCTACTTTATTTCCAATACCATTGAACACAATCTATCCCGCACTGATATTGACGGCATCATTTCTGTGTTTAAAGCAACAGGAACAAAGTGGAGCTATGCGCGGACAAATGAAGACGGCTTTGTTGCCGAGGTTGCAGAAAAAAAAGAAATATCACCTTGGGCAACAACAGGATTATATCATTTCAGCCAGGGGTCCGATTTCATATCAGCGGCCACACTCATGATTAAGAATAACGAACGGGTAAATAATGAATTTTACGTTGCCCCCCTATACAACACACTCATCAAACAAGGTAAAAAATATATTATTGATACAGCAATAACCGTATTCCCTATGGGTACTCCCGCTGATCTGAAAGAAACAGCCCGAACTCTTTCCAGTCAGCAGAACAGCTAAACACTGGTAATTAATCTCAATACAGACCAGGACACTCAAACTTTCATTTTAATCCAGAGGTGCCTGAATAAGCACTTTTTATAACAACAATCACCATAAACACGAAATCTCATATGCCTGAAACAATCAAAACAATCATCGCTTCCAACCTTTGCATAGGGTGTGGTTTCTGCGCAGTTTCATGTCCAGCAGACAGTATCAGTATGCAGTGGACCACTGACTGCACCTGGACACCTAATATAAATAACCAAAGGTGTAACAATTGCGGCGTATGCTATAGTGTATGTCCTCATTCCCCAGACACAATATCAGCATACGCCGGTAAAACTGCGAAAGCAGGGACACAATTCGGTTTAGAGAAACACCATAGCTTCTTTATCAGTTATGACAACAACGTTGACAACAGAATCAGAAGCACCTCAGGAGGAACCCTGACGGTTTTGCTTCAGCACATGCTGACAAATAAAATTGTTGACGGCATCATTACCTCAGTACCGATATACAGCAAAACCGGAGAGCCCCACTACCAAATTAAAGTCATTCGTTCAGAGGCAGAGCTTGATACAGCACGCAGTTCACACTACCATCCCGTTAGCTATGATCAGGCTCTTGAGGAAATCGCAAAAAATCCTGGGCGTTATGCTCTGCTCGGACTGCCTTGCATCATACAGGCAGGCGCTCAATTGCCTCTGGAAATAAGCAAGCAAATTATTTTTAAATTTGCTCTTGCCTGCAGCCACAATGTTACCGGCCAATTTATTGATTGCATGGCAAAACAGGAAGGCATCAAACCAAATACGAAATTTTATGTCAATCTGAGAGACAAGTCTGGTGACATTTCTGATGCTAACAATTTCAACAACTCTTTTACAACAGAATACGGAACCTTAACACGCAACCGCTTCAAAACAACCTTCACTGACATGTGGCGAAACTATTTTTTTGCATCTGAGAGCTGTCTCTATTGCACGGATTTTCTTGGCGCTGATTCTGATCTTTCGGTCAAAGATGCCTGGGGACGCTTGAGCAAAGACCCTTTGGGAATATCACTGCTGGTTGTCAGAAACCCTGAATTGGTTGACATCCTCGAAATGCTGCAGCAAAAAGGGGATTTACACCTGGAATCCTGCGACTCCGACGAGATATTCAATTCTCAGACCAAAACATTCAATTTTAAGCATATCAAAATCCGAGACAGACTTGTTTGGAAAAAAAGTATTAGAGCAGAACTAAAAAAACAGAATTACACCTTAGGAGCAAACCGCAGGCCATGGCATAAAAATTCAATTGAATATTTTAGACTTTTATTACTAAGCAGACTATCTAATTTTTTCTACTACCGCTTCAAAACCGTCCCAGTCAAAAAACTCATTTTTGCCAGCAATTTTCCTAAAAACATCTTTAGCTTTACCGCACAATCACTCTATCAGATTAAAAACATATTAATGATATTATTCAGATCACCATTAGCAATTGCGGCACGTTTTTTTGGTCTCCGCAGGAAAAAAAGATTTATCAATCCTAATTTCCTGAAAGTACTGATTGCAGGCGGATATGCTTCTGGTAACATAGGCGATGAAGCCCAACTCGCAGCCAACCTCGGGCACTGGCGTATGGCTGCTCCAGAATGCCAGCTTACTGTCTTAACCCCTAACCCGCACAATACACAGAAAATTCACCAGAATGTACAGACAGCACTTGCTCCGCGAATTTCTTTGTTTGGAAAAGGCAACCGAAAGTACTTTGGTTCCAACAGGCTTTTTAAATGGACATATCCTTTTTGGGCATGTCTCTATTTATTTAATGCCAGCCTGATACGTGCAGGCCTTCCCACACTGGGAATTACGGCAAGGCAGGCACACCTGCTTGATGTTATAGACAACTCTGACGTTTTATTCCTGTCCGGAGGTGGTTATCTTACAGGAATGACATTAACCCGCCTGTGGGACAATATGCTTCTTATTTCTTTGGCCAGTGCTTTTGGCGTACCAACGATCCTGTCCGGTCAGACCATTGGCCTCTTTAAAGACCGAATTAGCCGCTTATTAGCCAGGTGGGGCCTGCAAAAAGCAGAGCTGATCTATTTGCGGGATAAAATCGACTCTGCCAAAGCTCTAACTGAAATCGGAATACAGGAAAGTAAAGTCAAAAGCACTTTTGACGATGCACTTTTCTACCCTGCTGCCCCACAAAATAAAGTTAATTCACTTTTACAGCAGCACTCTATTAATCCAGACAATCCCTATCTAGCGGTAAATGTGCATTACTGGGGTCAAAAAACAGAAGCATCAAGAATTATTATGAGACAGACAGCTTTAGCCCTAGACCAGATCAGTACTGACCATGGATTACAGATTGTTTTTGTTCCAATGGACAAATCAGACGAAGATGCTATCAAAGAAGTTGTTCATCACATGAAAAATCCTTCATTTTTCCCAAGGCACAACTATGACCCGGGTTTGGCTGTTGGAATTATTGCAAATTCAGCATTGTGCCTGACCATGAAGCATCACCCAATTATTTTTGCTATGGGAGCCGGTGTGCCAACAGTTTCCATAGTCTTTGACGACTATTATCTTCACAAAAACAGAGGAGCACAAGAGGTTTTTAATCAGGAAAAATATATAATCCATTGCCTGCCTGTTAACCTTAAAAAAGAAATTACAGCAATTATCAAAAATATTTTCAACGAAATAAATGAAAACACTCTCCTCATAAAGACCAGGGTTAAAGAACTTGAACCTCAAGCAGGTGAGGTTATCTATCGCTGGTTATCTTCGCAATCACTAACAGTAAAAAAATAATGAAATTGTTTTCAAAAAAAGGTAGACAAATGAATAACGCAGGAATCATTAAAAACATTGATAGAATAATAATCACAGGAGACATCTTAAGATTAACTAACAATAAACCCGGAGGACAAGATAATAATATTAAATGGTTTTATTATTTGTTTAAGTTTTTCTTAGAGAAAACAGCCCCCGACCTCAAGGTTAACCTGCTCTTAGCTTCAACTGACAACAGCACCTTTAATGTTAAAACTTTTTATCAGCTTAATGATTTAAATTTCTCAACTAAAAGCTGGGCCCGGTTATATGATATGGCCTCAGTAAACGAAAAGGCAGAAGAATATTTTTTAAATTGTTTTAAAAATTCATTTGTTGTTGGATATGAACTCCCGAAAATATTTAAATCATTAATGGAAAAGTTAGAAATCGATTTTATTGATTTTAAAATTCATCCCTGTCGTTTTTCAGATGACATATTCTTTGGCATACTTAGCAACAACCAATCAATAAATAAAATCCTGAAAAAGCACTCATTGTCGGAGAACCACCTGTTTGCCATGGCAGGAATTCATAAAGCAGCTATAAGCAGGCTAGAACAACTAAATATTGAAAAAGATTTCTGTTTGATCGTGGGACAGACGCCGGTTGATCAATCCCTGATTGAAAATGGTAAAGTATTGAACCTGTCCGATTTTACTAAGGAACTAAAATCCATAAAAGACAATAATCCAAATCTTTATTTTAAGCCCCACCCTTATGCAGCAAAAGATATTAAACTAAATGATATGCTTTCACAATTAGATGCAAAAGTTATTAACGACAACATATATCAAATACTCTGTCACGAAAACATTAAATCAATATATTCAATCAGTTCAAGCGTTATAGAAGAAGCAAAATATTTTGGAATAAACACAATTTCATTTAAAAAAGATATTTCACACGAACATTTCCCTGTTTATAATAATTATTTTGATGCAAAGTTCTGGATAGATATTTTAGGATGTGTTTGCGAAACTGATAAAAGCGTCAGCCACAAAATACCGGACAAACCAAACAGGTTGCGGGATAACCTTGGTATATACTGGGGATATAACATTTCAACTTTTAAAAATATGCAAAGCACCATAAGCATAGATGACCGAAAAACAATATCGGAAATGTATAGTTTCCTAAATAACAGTAAATTAATGATAGTCTACAATAAACTGAAGCAATTAAAAGAAAAAATATGGCCCTGTAGCTAGCTATTAACTTTTCATATAACATGCCTGATAAAAAATCAAACACTAAAAGTGGAACAAAATAAAGAACATAAAATAAATTATATCTTAAAAAGAATGCCTCATCATTCCCAGCATTCGGGATATGATCAGCTTGTAAAATATATTAATTGCAGAATCATTAAGCCCAATCTACTTTACCGCATCCTGGACTGCTGCCCGGACAAGATCCTAACCCTATTAAGCATAACAGCCGGTTATTCATGGTACAACCCCACCTCTTTTAAACAGGAATTACAGAATATCCCTGATTTCATATTTAATCGAAATCGAATTTACCACTTTCTGTATGGCGATGACATATTCCACTATTCAGGGTACTTAAATCCCAAAAGATCGAACAAACTGGTAGCCAGCTTTCATTTACCACCTGAAAAGTTTTTACAGGTTACACCTAGAACCCGGCATTTAAAAAAACTCGATGCGGCTATAGTTGTAGCACCAAATCAGTTGTCTCTTTTCAAAGATATCTCAGGACCAGAAAAAGTCCATCTTATTCCTCATGGGATCAACACCCACATCTTCCGGCCATCCAAAACAGAATCGACTAAAAAAAGATGTATTTTTGTGGGAAGTCATATGCGTGATTTTGAAATGCTTAAAAATGTGATACGAGAAATCAACAAAAAAGATTCCAGTATATCTTTTGATATAGTAACGCTCCAAAAGAACTGTATTGGATTTAACAACTTAAAAAACGTAACATGCTATTTTTCCATATCGGAAGAGCAGCTAATTAACCTTTATAACACAGCAGATCTTTTACTGATGCCTGTTAAAGACAGTACCGCCAACAATAGTTTACTGGAAGCAATGGCATGCGGTCTGCCTGTGGTATCTACCAAGAGCACAGGACTCTCTTATTACCTTAACAATAGATGTTCAATTGAAGTCGAACCCGGTGATGTTTCAAAAATGGCAGATGCCGTTCTTGAAATAATAAACAACACCAAACTACAAAGTTCTATGTCACTGGAAGCACGCAAAAAAGCTCTTGAATTTGCTTGGGACATCGTCGCAGCACAAACCATGGAACTTTATGACAAGCTTTTATCCTGACAATTTTTTATCTCTATAAAATTGAGTTATAATAGGATTTTTCAAATTGAGGAACTCGATAGAAAGATAAGTTGTAAAGAACTATTATCCGGAGTCTATATGGGGTATCAGTAATTTTGGATTTTATATTTGCGTCCCATATTTAGACCTTAATTTGGAAGGCATACAACGACCCTTGGTACGTATCAATTCTTCTACAATCAAAGGATTCTGCAAATCATTAAGAGACCATTGATATTCCAGAAGATGCTGGATATAAATCAACATATTATCATCAAAAGAATTATTATTCATAACACTTACGACGTCTTCAAGATCTTTTGAAAAAGGTCTATTGCTTTGCGATTCAACCCACATTAAAGTTCCCAAAGCAATTCCGGGAATACCCCAAATTGCAGCTTCGTGGATCGTATTTGAATTTACAGTAACAACAAGTTTACATAATCCGCTTGAAAAAATTTCATGAGTTGTAAAATCAATAGAATTATCCCAGAACACATCCTCTTTCTTTTTATTTAATTTATTAATATCATTCTTATCAACAGGATGTTGTTTAAATACAACTCTGCACGGCAAATCATACGATGATAGTTTATCTATACAGGCTTGTGAAAAACGAAGAGTATCTTCAGGTTTTTTAGAAAAATATTTTGAGAATTCAGAATTTGAGTATTGCAGATTTGCATCATTTGCTAACTGAAATGCAAACAATATGAATGGTTCCTTGACTTGTTTTTGTATCTGTTTTACTTTGCTTTTTTTTATGGAACAAGAATAAAGAAGCTTTAAATTTGCCATACTACGGTTTAAGTCATTTCGACGCAGTTCAGAGACTTTACGATGATGAAACTCTTTTGCTACATGACTCAATGAATTTGTCCCGGAAGGACTAATCTGGAACATTGATCTTGGCAGCCATCCATGTTCTATGTATATACGGTCATCTTTTTTTCCATATTTCAATTTATACGACCAATTAAAAACCAAATCTGCATACTCATCTTTGATCTCGTTTATATTGTATTCTAACTGTGTCAGAGAATAATAAATAGCATAATAAGCTTCACGAATGAGTATGGTTCCAATTTGACTGCCTTGTTGATGAGTCTCAGAACGATAAAATAATGGCGGGAAAAACCCGGCTTCTGCCTGGGGAATGTTTATATATAACCCATCAGCATCACACGCCCTTTCTTCTTTTTCCAGCCCATTAAGTTTATTAACTCCATCATTTAGTTGAAGAAGTTTATTTAATTTCTCTGGTGTGATAGTTAATAATTGTGTATAGCACTGAGAAGATTTAATATTTGATCTTATATTAAAGGGAAAGAACTTAGATTTTAATTTTTTTATACTTTTCAACATCTCACATTCCAAAACAAATCATTTTACAATACCCGAAAAACACCGGGGTTATTAATTTTCAGGAGGCGTTAAAATCTTGCGGTTTATTGTAGTTTTATCTATATGCAAATCTTGATAAATGATAAGATTACAGTACTGAATTTCTGAGTTATGATACAGCGCTCTGGTTTGCAATGCCAAGTATAGAAATAATTTTTTTTTGTGTCAACAACAATCCAGCAGACTTTAATTCATTCTAGTAGAACTGCACCAAAATAATTCTGGTCGCTCAAGCACAGCAGATCTTTTACTGATGCCTGTTACAAACAGTACCTCCAAAATAGTTTACTGGAAGCAATGGCATGCGGCCTGCCTGTTATTGCAACAAAGGTCGGGGGGGGCTGGATCTTATTCAGCAGAAATGTAATGGGGTACGGGTAGACGCTGACCATCAGAAACAGCTTTGCTCAGCAATAGAAAAAGTTCTTAACAGCAGGGCTTTTTCAGAAGATTTGGGAAGAAACACGAGGCAGACCATTATTTCAGACTATTCCATGGAACAGATAACTTCTCAATATATTGAGCTCTACAATACTCTGCTCGCAGTCAAATAGATCGTACTTAATCTGGAACAAATCCTACGCAGAAGATTCCGATTGCTGTCCCTGAAATTTTTTCACAGTTAAGCACAGCCCCATCAGCGCCCAGAAAGTGGGAGACACAGAGACCACACTAAAAATAAACAAATCATTTATCAGGTATCCAAAGAAAGCAGAAAAAATACAACAAAGAAGTATTTTTAGGGATCTTTCGCGCTCCATTTTAATTGTTTTCCACAGCCAGGCCATAAAAGTTACGATAATCGAAAGATATGCGCCAAGACCAAAAAGTCCTTGGCCAACAGCAATATCAAGATAATTATTATGGGCGCGATCAATCACAACATAATTGTTAAATTTCCGACTGTACTCAAGATTAAAGCTTCTCATCACCTTCACATGCGTGTCCGGGCCATATCCAAAAATCGGCCTTTCCTTTATGATCCCCACAACTTTTTTCCACACAAATAATCTTGTAGCAACACCCATACCGTTTTCAAGATCAAACGACGAACTAAACTTAAATTTCATCTTTGGGAAAAAGGACTCTTTGTTTTCTGCACTGTCATCAGCAAAATACAGACCCGCACTCATTACAGCGATACACATTACCACAATTACAATAACGGCCTTTTTGTATTTCTGGCTCACCCCCTTTTTGACCGGCATAATAAAAAAAAGAAGGATCATACTCACACCAAACCCGATCCAGCTGCCCCGGGTAAAGGTAAAAACAAGTGCTAAAAAAGAAAAGATGAAGCCCGTAAGCATAAAGATTTTCTCAAGCCATGACTTCGCCTTGAAAAAACATGCGATATAAAAGGGTAGCACAAGAACAAGGAATTTACCCAGGAAATTCGGGTTGCCAATTGTACTTCCCACACGATGCTCTGAAGGTCTGAATGAAGAAATAAAATGTTCAGTAGGATTAAAACCTGCATATTGGATAATCCCATATAAAGAGATAAAAAAAGTTGAAAAAAGAAGTGCTTTAATCAAAAAATAAAATTCTTCTTCTCTGGCCACAAAGTTTGAAAAGATAAACAGCATAAGCACATAAGAAAGAAGTGTAAAGATACTTTCATAGCGAAGGAAATCTCCCTTCAAACTCAGTTCAGGGGAAACAGAAAGGAAGGTTGAGACAAGAATGGAAAAACTGTAAAAACATAAAGGAATAAACAGGCAGGTTTTTCTAAATCTAAAAGTTTTTTTAAATATAATTTTTTCAAAAAAAACCGCAATAAAAATAATTATGATAAGAGCATAAATAGAGTCAATTTTTGGCTTATACCAGTAGTCATAAGCTGTTGGATTGACAATCAGTGGAACCCCTGCAAAAATAAAAATGAGCGAAATCCATTTGATTCGGTTGATAATGGACAAAGTCAAAGTTGCATCTGTTGATCCGGTCATCGTAACATATTCTTTTTATTTAAAAAGCAGAGAGCACATACATACTCTCTGCTTTTTTGTTTCGCTCTAAGATAATATTATAAGATTAGGCTGCCCTTTGTTTATTTAGACCGGATGGGCTTATTAAGTTTGTTTAATTAGACCGGATGGGCTTATAACAATTACTTTTCCAACCATTTCTTCAGGAACACCTGCCACTTCAACAGTAACTGTATAGTCACCGAAAATACCGGAGCTGGCGGGGGTCTCTATTGATGTGTATACCATTGTACCCGTTGAAAAACCCTGTGTAAGTTCGTTAGTATCTAATGTTGCGCCATTTGCATTCATTAGGGCTGCAAGCGCTGCCCAATCCGCAATAGCTTCGGGAAACATGTTTCCCACAGAATCTGCGGCATAACCTGCCATTGCGCCTCTAATTGAAGATGCTGTTGCCACTCCTGCTGCTACCTTTGCTTTATTCCTGTAAGCAATAAAGTTAGGCACTGCGATTGCTGCCAGAATACCAATAATCGCAACAACGATCATCAGCTCGATGAGTGTAAAACCTTTTTGATTCTTCTTAATTGTCATCATTACTCTTTTCCTCCTTGTTAAATTAATGTTAACAACCTTATACTACTTCTATAAAAATTTTCTCCTTTCCTCAGTGCTTAACATATTCGTTTGTTTTCTGCAAACATACAGAGCAAAGAATATGCCAAAGAAGAATAAACATAAATAGTTAAGTATTTCCAGTACCTTATTTTTTGAAAAACAAATAGCACACTGCCAAAACAAATCAGACTGACAATATTTGTCACTCTTAATCCCTTATTTTGTCACAAAAAATACATAACAACTTTCAAAACATCCGTCTTTAATTAAAATAGTGTCCTGTTATACTATTTATTTTTTCGGCACCAACACCTAAAACTTAAGAATCTTATTAATTTTATAAAAAGTATAATATATAATTGACAAAATAGACCTTGAAAACATATAAAAAGCAGATACCGCTAACGACCACGTAATCGGATTTCTTTATCATAAAAAAAAATTGCCTTACCTGGTGATTGTCTTTTTAACCATGATCACCCTGTTTTATTCCGTCACGGCCTGGAAACGCTGTCATGTCTGGAGAGACAGTTTATCCCTCATAACAGATATCATCAAAAATTACCCGGCCGTTCCGGAGCTTCATTACAGAAGAGGAAATATCTTTTTCATCAACCAGGACTATGTAAACGCCATCTCAGACTACAGCCGGGCCATTACGCTCTTTCCTAAGCATGTAAACGCATATATCTACCGCGGACTTTCCTACGAAAAAAAAGGGGATCCTGATTTGGCTGCTGAAGACTTTACAAAAGCGTTAAAAAAAACCCGGACAGCACCAAAATATATTTCTACCGCGCCTTTGCCTATTATAAGAAAAGAGATTTTGATAAAGCCTGGAAAGATGTACTCAAATTGAAGATCTTGGAGGCGGGGTAAATCCAGCGTTTATCAAGCTGCTTGAACAATACGCTGAAAAACCCGGAAAGCCCCCCCCTCAGTAACGCTGCAAATACATACTGAAAACTGTCCCCTTACCTTCTTCACTTTCAACAGAGATCACCCCGCCCATGTCCTGAACGATCTTATGGACAATTGAAAGCCCAAGACCTGTCCCCCTGTCTTTTGTAGTAAAGAAAGGATCAAATATCCGGTCTTTTGTTGAACTATCCATACCGCATCCGGCATCACTTATCTTCAGCTCCAGCCAGGACAAAGAATCTTTGTCTTTCAGATCCTCAAGCCCCTCAACCGGCAGAAACCCGTCTTCCATACCCCTGGCATCAACAGATATCTCACCCCTGCCTTTAGTTATAGACTGTGCGGCATTAATAAAAAGGTTCCATAACACCTGGTTGAACTGCTGCTGATCTACATTTATACACAGATCTTCTTTAATGTTGACCCGGATATCACTGAGAGCTGAACACTCCGGACTGTTATTTAAAAGATGAACAACCTCTTCAACGGTTTTCTTTAAATTCTCAACTTTCCTGTCCTGTTTCACGGGCCGGGCAAACTGAGTAAAATCTGAGATCAAAAGACTGATATTATTGCTTTCTTTTACGATGATATCCATCAGCCGTTTGTCCTGACCGCTTATATTCAGGTTTTTACTCAAGACCTGAACGGATCCGCTGATGGACGCAAGTGGATTTCTAACCTCATGGGCAATACCGGCAGCCAGCCGGCCCACAGCAGCAAGCCTGTCTATTCTTTTCACATATTCCTGCATCTCCCTGAAATTTGTCAGATCCTGAAAACCCAGGATCCGTCCAATACCCCGGCCCTCCTTATCTCTCAGAATCGAGATTGAAAAACCAAGATAAAGTTCCACATCATCATTCTTTTTGTATGAAAGTTCAAATCTTGGAATTGCAAAATCCCCATCAGGAAGATCCTCTCTTTCCGGGACAACGATATCGGGAAAAATATCATTCACATGTTTATGAAAAACCTGTGCATGGGAAAAACCGGTTATCTCACAGGCGGCCTGATTAAAAGCAACAATCCGTTCGTCAAGATCAAGAGTCAACAGTCCGCTGTTGATGCTCTGAATGATATTCTCATTCAGTGCTTCAAGATTCTCTATATCAATCTGTTTTTCTTTAAGCTGTATCTGAGATTTTTTTGTCTGTTCGGCTAAAAAACTACTTAAAAGAGCCACTAGAAAAAATGAGGAAATATTAACGATCATCGGATAATAAAACGGAACGCTTGAATAATCCGGAACACTGAACAAATCTGTACCCAGTGGAAAAATAAAATTGTAATGCTGACAGCTTATAATAAGAGTATATAAAAAACTGGACAAGGAAGCCGCGATCAGTCCGCCGGGCAAAAACAGAAAAATACTCGCGGAAATAATGGATATGCTGTACATGAACGGATAGATACTGCCTCTTCCGCCTGTAATAAAAATAAGGATTGAAATCAAAAAGATATCGACCAGTATCTGTAGATAGCTGAACTTCAATAAATCATCTATAAAAAAGAGAAGCGCCAGATATATAAAGGTAATGACATATATACTGCCAATAAACCCATATATATAAAGAAGATAGGAATCAAAATATACATCTTCTTTAAGAAGGTGAGTAACCGCAACTATTCCGAGGAAAAACGTGGCAATAATCACCCTGAAAAACATCAGCCACTGCAGACGTTTTTTTTGACCTTCACCCGTTTTAAAAGTTAATCGTTTACTGCTCATTTACAGCCTTATTTAAAAATCCCTGCATCAATATTAAGTTTTTTAAGACGATATCTCATGGATCTGAAAGAAACATTCAAAAGTTCAGCCGCCCCTTTTATTGACCCCCCTGACATTTCAAGCGCTTTCTCTACATACTCCTGTTCATAAGCTTCGAGAATCTCATCAATTGAAACACCTTCCAGGGGAAGGGTAATATCACGGACATCTTTTTCATCTTCAGAACTTAAGGTGCCCTGCGTTTTAAATTGTGAAAGCTCAAAACTGTCCGGAAGCATAATACTTGTCTTTGAAAGCGACACACCGCTCTCAATAATATTTTCAAGCTCTCTCACATTACCAGGGAAATGATAGTTCATCAAATATTCCATGGCATAAGAAGAGATCTCACTGACATCTTTATTAAATTCTCCTGCAAACTTACTTAAAAAATGATTGGCGAGAATCGGAATATCCTCTTTTCTTTCCCGTAACGGCGGGATAAATATGTTTATCACATTCAGCCGGTAATAAAGGTCCTCCCTGAACGCACCTTCAATAATGCGCTTTTCCAGATTTCTATTGGTTGCTGAAATAATCCGGATATCCACCTTCACCTCATCCGTACCACCGACACTGGTAAAAATCCTCTCCTGAACAACCCTTAGAAGCTTCACCTGCAAAGAGATGGGCAGCTCCCCCACCTCATCAAGAAAAAGAGTCCCACCATCAGCCACCTCAACAAATCCTTTCTTATCCTTGGCCGCCCCGGTAAATGCCCCTTTTTTATAACCGAACAGCTCACTTTCGAGAAGCGTTTCCGGAATCCCTCCACAGTTTATGGTAACAAAAGGATTTTCTCTGCGCGGACTGTTATAGTGTATGGCCCTGGCAACAAGTTCCTTTCCCGTGCCGCTTTCACCGAAAACCAGAACATTACTCTTCGAAGAAGCAGTCCTTGCAATAAGATCAAAAACCTTCTTCATCTTATTCGTATTTCCAAGAAGAGCCGTATAGATGCTGTTGCTTTTTTCGTTACCCCTTAAAACAACGGTTTCCTCCTTCCTTGCCTTTAAAGCAGCATCGATCTTTCTTTTTACGACATCGATATCAAATGGTTTTGTAATATAATCATAGGCAGCTTCCTGCTCTGCCTCTTTTGCGGTCTCAAAGGATGCAAAAGCTGTTATCATAATAAAAATTGTATCCGGAGCCATCTCCTTAACTCTGTTAAGAAGTGTAATTCCGTCCATCCTGGGCATTTTTATATCCGCAACAACAACATCAAAAGAAGTCTTTTTACAGCGGATCAGCGCTGTCTCACCATTCTTCTCGCAAGTCACATCATGCCCCTCACGCACAAGATATATCTGAAGCATCTCTCTGATACTCTGCTCATCATCAACAACAAGTATCTTTGCCATTCGGGTCTCTCCTGTTAAAATTCCGATATATTTAACGTATACATCTAAAAACCGGTAACCCCTACCGGCCCGGACAATATTATATACAAGACATAAAGAAATGTGAAGTAGCAAACAACCGGGCTGATAAAGCCCCGCCCGGTTTTGCGATAGTGGACAGTTTCCTTTTGCCGGCTTGCGAAAAGCATCCGGCAAACAATGCAGGTTTTATCATTAATGCGAGAAAACAACTCTGCCGGAAACAATCGTATAGGCAGCCCGGCCTGTCAGGCGATGACCATGAAAAGGAGAGTTCTTGCTCCTGGACCTAAACAGGTTCTTATCAACAACAACCTCTGTCTCAGGATCAATAATCGTAATATCAGCATCCGCACCCCGGGAGAGTGCGCCTTTATCAATATTTAAGATCCTGGAAGGATTAATGGTCATTTTTTCTATCAGTTGGGGAAACGTAAGGATGTTCTCCTTCACCAGAACAAGTGACAGAGAAAGTGAAGTCTCCAGTCCCACCATACCAAAGGCCGCATTATCAAACTCAACATCCTTTTCAACCGTGGAATGAGGCGCATGATCACTTGCTATCACATCTATCGTTCCATCCTTTAAACCTTCTTTGACCGCCTTCACATCGTCATCTGAGCCCAGCGGCGGATTCACCTTTAAAGAAGTATCAAAGCTTTCAACAGCTTTTTCAGTTAAAGAAAAAAAGTGGGGGGCTGTTTCCGCCGTAACTTTAACACCCCGGGCCTTAGCCTCCCTGATTATTCTTACCGAACCGACCGTACTGACATGGGCAATATGAACCGGATGACCGGTCCACTCTGAAAGAAGAACATCCCTTGACACCATAACATCTTCAGCAATCGGAGGAATCTCTTTTAAGCCCAGCCGGGTCGATACCACCCCCTCATTCATTACACCTTCTCCTGAAAGATAGGTATCCTCACTGTGGCAGATAACAGGCATAGAAAAACTTTTTGCATATTCAAGTCCCCGCCGCATCACCTCACTGTTCCTAACCGTCATCCCGTCATCAGATATGGCGACCGCACCCGCTTCTTTAAGCTCTCCGATCTCGGCCAGCGTTTCTCCCTTAAGACCTTTTGTGATCGCACCCACCGGAAGCACATTCACACAGGCCTCATTTTGTGCCTTATTAATAATATATCTTGTTACTGAGGCATTATCATTTACCGGCTTTGTATTAGCCATACAGACAATTGTGGTAAAACCGCCGGCGGCTGCCGCCTCTGACCCTGTCTTTATGGTTTCCTTATATTCATAACCCGGCTCACGAAGATGCGTATGCATATCAATCAGGCCGGGAACAACAATAAGACCTTTTGCATCGATCTCCTCAGTGATATCATCATCACTTAAATCTTTTCCGATATCTTTTATTTTTCCTTTTTCAACCAGGACATCAAGAGTATCATCTGTTCCGGAAGAAGGATCAATAACCCTGCCGTTTTTTATAAGAAGCGCCATAATATAATTTCAAATTAGTGTTAATATGATTAAAAAATCAAACCCCTGATCATTTCCCGGCCAAAAGATACATCAAAGCCATTCTGACCGCCACGCCGTTTTCCACCTGATCTAAAATAACAGTATAGGACCCGGAGAGGACATCCGGTGAAATTTCAACGCCGCGGTTAACCGGTCCGGGATGCATCACCAGAACACCCTCTCTTGCATTTTCCAGGACTGCTCTGCTTAAACCGAAAAACCTGGAATATTCGCGAAGGGTCGGAAAAAGAGTTTTACCCTGTCTCTCAAGCTGGATACGAAGCATCATAATGACATCAGCATCTTTTACCGCAGCATTTATATCGGGGATATACGCTACCCCCAAGGCTTCGATAAAGAGCGGCACCATTGTCCGGGGTCCGGAAACGATCACTTCCGCCCCCATCTTTAAAAGCAGAAATATATTTGAACGCGCAACCCTGCTGTGGGTAATATCCCCCACGATAAGCACCTTCAAACCGCTAAGTGTGCCTTTCTTCTCTCTTATGGTAAAGGCATCGAGAAGCGCCTGGGTCGGATGCTCATGAGCACCGTCACCTGCGTTGACAATTGATGCCGGAAGCAGCTCAGCCAGAATTTTAGGCGCACCCGGACACGGATGCCGGACAATGATCTGATCCGGATTCATGGCCTGCAGGTTTCTGCCTGTATCCTCAAGGGTCTCTCCCTTTACCACACTGCTGCTGCTGGCAGAGATATTAACCACATCAGCACTCAGTCTCTTACCCGCGATCTCAAAAGATGTCCGGGTCCGTGTACTGGCTTCAAAGAAAAGATTGATGATTGTCTTCCCGCGAAGGGTCGGTACTTTTTTAATCTCCCTTGAAGATATTTCCTTCATGGACACCGCAGTATCCAAAATCAGATTTATTTCCTCCGGGGAAACATCACTGATAGAAATCAGGTCTTTATTTTTCAGTTCCATTCAAATCGCCCTTTGTAATAATAACTTCGTCTCTGCCGTCATCTTCTTCAAGAAATACCTCAAACAACTCCCCCTTCTCGGCCGTAACATTTTTGCCCACATAGTTTGGCTGTATGGGAAGCTGTCTAAACCCTCTGTCAATAAGCACGGCAAGCCTTATGGCCTTTGGCCGTCCCAGGTCGATCAGCGCATCAAGAGCCGCACGCACTGTCCTGCCGGTATAAAGCACATCATCACACAGAATAATCTTCTGACCCTTTATAGAAAACGGGATCTCCGTCTGTTTCAAAATGGGCTGGGAAGCGATCTCTGAAAGATCATCCCTGTAAAGATTTATGTCAAGAGCGCCCACAGGGATCTCTGCGCCCTCAAGCTTCTTAAGCTTTCCGGAAATCCTTTCGGCAATGGTCACCCCTCTTTTGCGTATGCCGATAAAAGCAATGTTTTCCGACCCCCTGTTCCTTTCCCATATCTCATGGGCAATACGGGTCAGCGTTCTGTCCACATCATTTTTATCCATTATTATGTTTGATCCGAAATTTTCCATAAAAACCCCTAAAAAAAACCTTCCCCGTTAAGGAGAAGGCTCTTTAATAAAACATTTTTATCATCATATAAAAGCACATAACTAAGCTACGCCACTTTATTTATTTCCAAATTTGATATTTAGTACCACACCCGACCATTAAAGGTCAAGCTAAAACTAAACTCTTGATTTTACAAAGCTTATATCATAAAGTAGAAAAGTAAAAAATATGCATTTTATCTTTAATTAACTTAAAAACCTTTTAACATTAGCCTTGCCATGAAAATTTTAAATCTCTACTACAGTCAGACAGGAAATACCTTAAAAATAGCCCGGAAGATCTCATCGGCACTTGAAAACAGTGGCCATAAGATCACCCTGCTGGAAGCAGCGAAAAACCTGGAAGTCGACCTTCTCAGTTATGACTTCATTTTTGCCGGTTCAGGGGTATATCAGTGGCTGCCCGGGAAACCCATGCTTGATTTTCTCCGGAACAAACGCAAAGAAAACGCTGAGGCAGGAAATATTACCCCGTGCTCACCTAAGATCAGCAGTAAAAAAGCTGTCATCTACTGCACGTATGCAGGTGTACACACCGGGATCAATGAAGCCATTCCTGCGGTTAAATTCTGCGGACAGCTCTTTGACCACCTTGGATTTACGATTCTTGACGAATGGTATTTTATCGGTGACTTTAAAGATGAAAGCATGAAAAGACTTAATGTCGGCGGCAGATTTGGAGACATCACCGGACGCCCGAATAAACAGGACCTTGAGGAAATCGATCAGAGAGTAAAAGCAATCATTACTGTTTAGCAGAAAAAAGGATCTCTAGAGCATTTTCATAACGTGTGCCATAGGGTTTAAGTGACGGCTGGTCAAGTTCAATCTAATGTCAAAAGCCAAAGTTCATGTTTATCCGTTAAAACCGTTCAAACGGCAGCCCAGCTGTCCCGAGGCAATAGTAAAACAGAAACTGCCCTAAAGCGAGAAAACCATGAGATCCAACTGGCCGACTGACAAAAAATGGAAAGAACAGAAGGACAACAGCTCATCAGGAAAGGAAATTAAATGACAGACCATATCTTCAGGGAATATGACATTCGGGGACTTGTAAAAACGGACCTGACTGAGGAAACCATTTTAAGGCTCGGCAAAGCAATCGGAACCTACCTGCTTGATCATGATGTGAAAGAAATGGTTGTGGGCAGAGACTGCCGTTTATCTTCTGACAGCCTGAGAGACTCCCTGACAAAGGGTCTTCTGTCAACCGGAATAGATGTTATTGATATCGGCATCTGTCATTCACCGCTATTATATTTTTCCCTGTTTCACCTAGATAAAAACGGCGGGGTAATGATAACGGGGAGTCACAACCCGCCCGAATTTAATGGTTTTAAGATTTGTCTGGGTAAAACAACGATTCATGGCCCGGAAATTCAAAAACTAAAGGAAATAATGAATAAAAACACCTTTCGCACCGGCAAAGGAAAACATTCAGAAACAGATATACTTTCGGCATACTGGGATACA
The DNA here is from genome assembly GCA_964387595.1 of uncultured Thermodesulfobacteriota bacterium. Lineage (GTDB taxonomy): Bacteria > Desulfobacterota > WTBG01 > CAIYCZ01 > CAIRTM01 > JAHEEI01. The sequence continues at coordinate 26,001 of CAYLYF010000024.1, forward strand.
ATTGCCGAAGACATAAAGTTATCAAAAGAGATAAAGGTCGTCATTGATGCCGGAAACGGTACCGGAGGCTGGGCTGCAGTACCTCTTTTGAAGCGCTTGGGCTGCAGTGTTAAAGAGCTGTATTGTGATATGGACGGAAACTTTCCCAATCATCATCCGGATCCCACCGTCCCGGCATATTTAAAAGATTTAATAGAAACCGTAAAAAGAGAAAAAGCGGATTTAGGCATAGGATATGACGGAGATGCCGACCGAATCGGCGCAGTTGACGAAAAAGGAAACATCATCTGGGGCGATCAGCTGCTGATCATCTTTGCAAGAGAGATATTAAAGGAAGCACCGGGAGCCACGTTCATCTCTGAGGTAAAAGCATCCCGAAATTTTTATAATGATATAAACCAAAAGGGCGGCAAGGCGGTGATGTGGAAAACAGGGCACTCCCTTATAAAAGCAAAGATGAAGGAGGAAAACGCGCTTCTGGCAGGAGAGATGAGCGGCCATATGTTTTTTGCCCACAGATATTTCGGCTTTGATGATGCCGTCTATGCAACCTGCAGGCTCCTTGAGATACTGTCAAAAACCAATGCGCCTTTAAGCAGTCTGCTTGCCGACCTGCCAAAAACATTCACCACACCTGAGATTAGAGTAGACTGCCCGGACAGCAAAAAATTCGAGGTTCCGGAAAAAGTAAAAGATCATTTTAAGAATCTCTACGAAACAATAGATATTGACGGCGTGCGTATTTTGATGGAAAACGGATGGGGTCTGGTCAGAGCATCAAATACCCAGCCGGTACTGGTGCTCCGGTTCGAAGCCGACACCAGAGAACGGCTTGATGAAATTAAAAATGAAATCGAATCTGTTGTTAAAAGTTTTGTATCTTAAACTTGAAGGATAAAGGTCACATAATGGCCACAAAATAATGGCGAAATGATGCTTTTAAAAGCTTCCCTTAGAATTAGGGGCTGTCTTTGACCGTAGTGTAATGCGCATGGCAAAAAGCGCATAGAGTTTAACACTTAAAACGAAAATGCTTTATTCTATGCTCCTGGCTCTATGCCATAACCTTGAACCCTTAAGAACCAGCACCGTACCACAGGTCCCCGCAAAAGCGGAGATTGTATTTATTACCAAGCCATCTGAATAAAAACATCATGGATCAAACAGACTTCCTCATCATAGGTGCCGGCGTTGTCGGGCTGGCGATTGCAGCTGAAATTTCCAAAAGATTTCCGGAAAAGTCTGTCATTCTCCTTGAAAAACATCCAAAATTCGGACAGGAGACATCTTCCAGAAACAGTGAAGTCATTCACGCGGGCATGTATTATCCGGAAAACAGCCTCAAGGCAAAACTCTGCGTTACGGGTAATCGCCAGATGTATGACTTCTGCAGAAAATGGCAGATCCCCCATGAACAGACCGGCAAACTTATAGTTGCAAACACAAATGAAGAAGTATCAACCCTTGAATCAATTCTAATTCAGGGAGAAAAAAACGGAGTAAAGCATTTAACCCTTCTTGGCAACTCTGAAGTAGCAGAATTAGAGTCTGAGATCCGCGCCAAAGCAGCCGTTCTTTCTTCCTCAACAGGAACGGTTGATTCCCACAGACTGATGAAGCACCTGGAACAACTGGCTTTGGACAGGGGAACTATTATTGCGTACAGCCATGAAGTCTTTAGTATAGAACATAAACATAAAAAATATCGGGTTTCTTACAACCTCCCTGACGGCTCACAACAATCAATCGAGACCATCTGGCTGATAAACAGCGCGGGACTGTCATCTGATAAAATAGCATCTTTCATGGGTATTGACATTGACAAAGCAGGATACAGAATGTATCCCTGTAAAGGAGAATATTTCAGCATACCCCCCTCAAAAGCAAAACGCGTTTCACACCTGATCTATCCGCCGCCTTTCAAAAACCTGCGAGGACTGGGCATCCATCTGACCCGTTTTCCTGATCAAAGCGTGAAACTCGGACCCAATGCTTTTTATGTTGATAAAGAAGATTATAGCGTGAACCCGGATCATGCGATGGATTTTTTTAACAGCATTAAAGATTACCTGCCTTTCCTTGAACTGTCAGACCTTCAACCTGACATGGCCGGGATAAGACCCAAATTGCAGAAAGCAGGTGAATCCATTCGAGACTTCATTATCTGTCATGAAAAAGAAAGAGGCCTTGAAAAGGCCATTAACCTTATCGGTATCGAATCTCCAGGCCTGACCTCATGCCTCAGCATTGCCGGACTTGTTGGAGACATGATAGTTGATACCTGAAAGAGTCTTCAACATATTGTAAAAGTACTTAAAATACCTAAAATGTCTAAAGTACTTGAAGTATTTTAATCCGGAATTGAAAGTTTACGTACAGCTGAGATTATTTGGCTAGGCTCTTTGCGCCAGGCGCTATGCAGCTACCCGCGGATTTTATTAACGAATTACATAAATCAAACAGGACCCGTGAAAAATGTTAACCGTTCCGCAGGGATATATCCTTATTAAGGATGGCCCCGCAACAATAGTGATAAAAAAAGAATATGAAGAAGCACTCTTAAAGCTGGGCATTGCCAGGCCGGAACTTCTTTTAAAAAAACATTATTCAGCTGACAGTCGCTCAAAGGGCAGAGGCCTTGTTCCGTCAATCCCCGTCAAGAAAATACCTGACTGTCGTATCATGCTGCGCAGATACTTAAGAGGAGGACTTATCCGCTTTATCAACAATGATCTCTTCCTTGGAAAGCAGCGGCCTTTCAACGAACTTCATATCGGTGCAGAAGCCTGCCTGAGAGGAATCCCCACAGCTGAAACACTTGCGGCTGTAAGCATAAATACTGTCGGGCCTTTCTATAAAGCCTACCTGATCACAAAAGAGCTGACCGCCTGCGTTGATCTGCCGCAATACCTGAAAGGACTTTCAAAAAGTTCGGGCTCTTTTTTTTCAGAAAAAAAAGAGCGGGTTTTAATAAAAACAGCTGAAACAGTTAAGACAATGCATGATAAAGGATTCTTGCACGCTGACCTTAACATGAAAAATATACTTGTTAATACCTTAAGTCCTGAAAACATTTATATCATTGACTGGGATAAATCAGTCTTGAAAAGAGATTTAACTGAATCAGAAAGAAGTACAAACATTATCCGGTTTTGCAGGTCAATGGCAAAACTCAAACAGCAGGAAATACCTGTAACAGAAAAAGACCAGGAGCTGTTCCTTAATACCTACTGGAAAAACAATAAAAAAGCCTCAATTGATCTTGAAAAACTCAAACAGGCAGTTAAACGAAGAAGAGTCACCTGGAAGATCTTAAATAGATGACTCTTCAACAGAAGCTGTGGGCAAAAAAACAATTTTTGCCTCTGATCTTTTTTAAGGCACAAATGAACATCGAACCCTTCGACCAGGCTCAGGACATTCATCTTTTAAATAAGTTTCTTCAATAAAGATTAACGCTAATAAAAGTCAGCGGTTTTATATTAATACTAAAAAATTATCCACAAATTTTATTGACGAAGCAAATTTTATTTTTCAGGCTTATGTCCTTTAATCAAAAAATACCCTATATGCTTTCCGAGAAAAAAGGTGGAACCCCTCATATACGAAACATCATCGTCTGCCTTTTTCTCACAGCTATAATACTTTCAGTCTATATCCAGGCAAAAGACTTTGAATTTATAAATCTTGACGACCCCCTTTATGTAACTGAAAATCACTATGTACAGCAGGGCCTTACAAAAAAAAGCATTTCAGATGCCTTTACAAGCACAACCGGTGATTTCTGGATTCCCATCACCGTCCTTTCCCTGATGGCAGATTATGAGCTGTACGGCATGAATGCCGGCGGATATCACCTGACCAATATATTTTTCCATCTATTAAACTCAATTCTTTTATTCTTTGTGCTCAAAGCTTTAACCGGCTCTTTTTTTCGCAGCGGGTTTGCAGCCTCTTTTTTTGCGGTTCATCCCATGTTTGTAGAATCTGTAATCTGGATTTCGGAACGCAAAGACGTTCTAAGCATGTTCTTCTTTCTTTTGACTATCCTTTTTTATAGCCGCTATCTTCGCCAGAAAACTATAACCAGATATATTTATGTATTTTTGTTTTTCTTCCTGGGACTGATGGCAAAGCCCATGCTGGTTACCCTGCCCTTTGTGCTGCTGCTTCTGGACTTTTGGCCCCTGAGCCGTTTATGTATCCACAAAGAAAACTTTGTACAGACCTTAAGCCCTCTCGTAACAGAAAAAATACCCCTGTTCATCCTTTCAATATCTTTCAGTATCCTGACCTTTACGACTCAAAAGAGAAGTGACGCGGTTATAGGACTTGAAGATTATTCAATAATCGTTAGAATTAATAATGCGATCCTTTCATACTGTACCTGAAAAAATTCTTTATCCCGAATGACCTCGCTGTTTTTTACCCTCACCCCTTAAACACGATCCCATTCTGGCAAATCATATTATCAGCTGTCCTGCTTGTTATCATTAGCTTTTTCGCTGTCCGTTTATCAGAAAAACACCCATTCTTTCTGGTGGGATGGCTCTGGTTTGTCGGTATCCTTTTCCCGGTAATCGGAATCAGCCAGTCGGGGCTCCAAGCCATGGCAGACCGGTTCATCTACATACCATCAATAGGGCTTATTATAATTATAACCTGGGGGATCACTGAAGCTGTTAAAGGTTTTAAAAACAAAAAAGCAGTACTCGGCACAGCCGCTTTTTTAAGTCTTTTCACCTTTGGCACAGCCACATGGATACAGGCCGGTTACTGGAAAAACAGCATTTTTCTTTTCAAACACACAATTGAGCTTACAAGAAACAATTACACAGCGCACGCCTGCCTTGCGAATGCTTTTTTTGACAGAGGCATAAATGCATTAGCCATAAAGCAGTATGTTGAAGCGCTTAAAATAAAACCAAACTATGCGAAAGTCCATTATAACCTCGGTCTGGTACTGGTCAGGGAAAACCAGCCGGATGCCGCCATAAAACATTTCAAACTGTCCCTTAAAGTACGCCCTGAAGAAACAAAAACACACAATGCCCTGGCCATAGAGCTGGCAAAAAAAAACAAACTGGAAAGCGCCATACTCCATTTCAAAGAAGCAATTCGTCTTGACCCAAAATTCATTGATGCACAAAACAATCTGGGCTTTACGTTTTTCCTTCAGGGAGAATACCAGAAAGCCATCAGTCTTTTTCAGACCCTTCTAAAAAAATATCCGCATCACGACGCAGCAAAAAATAACCTAAAAAAAGCACTTGAAAAATCTAATAATCAGTAAAAACAATTCACTGGAAATACTTTTTTAATTATTTAAGTATTTTATTTGTATTTTTAGGTTTTTTTTGTTATGAAATAAAAACCGTCTTATTTATAATTAATTTTTTATATTTTTTAGTAAAAAACAATGCTTTCTAAAACATTCAGCAGTGCAGTCCTTGGTATTGATGCGTATCTGATCGAAGTTGAAGTGGACATCTCCAAAGGGCTGCCCTATTTTGCAACCGTTGGACTCCCTGACGCGGCAGTCAAGGAAAGTAAAGACAGAGTTAAGTCCGCCATAAAGAATATGGGCTATAAATTCCCCGCGACACGTATAACAGTTAACCTTGCGCCGGCAGATATAAAAAAAGAGGGCTCCGCCCTCGACCTGCCTATTGCCATCGGGATATTAGCAGCAAACGGACAAATCAATAACACGGCCCTGATGCAGGAATATATTTTTCTCGGTGAGCTTTCCCTTGACGGAAGGATTAAACCGGTAAGAGGCGCTCTGCCCATTGCTGTGGCTGGCAAAGAAAATAAAATGGCCGGAATAATCCTGCCTAAAGAAAATGCCCCGGAAGCAGCCATTGTAAACAATATTGACATTATCCCGGTTGAGACCCTGGCTGAAGTTGTTGAATTTTTAAACGGAAGCAGGAAAATACCTCCTGCCATAACAGACCTAAACAAAATATTTAAAGACTCTCTTGCGTTCTCAATAGACTTTTCAGATGTAAAGGGCCAGGAACATGCAAAAAGAGCCATTGAGATCGCAGCAGCTGGCGGACATAATATCCTTATGGTAGGACCTCCGGGCGCGGGTAAGACAATGCTGGCCAAGAGAATTCCTACCATACTACCAAACCTCTCTTTTGAAGAAGCCATCGAAACAACAAAGATTCACAGTGTGGCGGGAAACCTTGGACACGGGCAGGCCCTTGTTGCCGCCAGACCCTTTCGCGCACCCCATCATACCATTTCGGATGCCGGTTTAATTGGAGGCGGGACTATTCCAAAACCAGGAGAGGTCAGCCTTGCCCATAACGGTGTTCTTTTCCTTGATGAACTCCCCGAGTTTAAGAAAAACGCGCTGGAGGTCATGCGCCAGCCCCTTGAAGACGGCAACGTAACCATTTCAAGAGTTGCCATGTCTTTGACATATCCTTCGATATTTATGCTGGTAGCGGCAATGAACCCATGCCCCTGCGGATATTTTTCAGATCCAAAACATGAGTGCACCTGTTCACCGCTTCAGATCCAGAGGTACATGTCCAAAATATCAGGGCCGCTTCTGGACCGCATCGATATTCATATTGAAATCCCTCCCTTAAACTATAAAGAACTATCACAGGAGATGACCCCGGAATCTTCCGTTTCCATTCAAAAACGTGTTGACCCTGCCAGGACTGTCCAGCAAAAACGCTACGCCCGTTCAAAAATTCACTGCAACGCTCAGATGAGCACCCGGCAGATACGTACACACTGTAAAATAGATGAGGCCTCACACAGACTGCTTGAACAGGCCATAGACAAGCTTGGGCTATCCGCCAGGGCTTATACCCGCATCCTTAAGGTTTCACGGACAATCGCCGATCTGGAAGGATCAGAACAGATATTGTCAGAGCATATATCTGAAGCAATCCAGTACCGGAGCCTGGACCGCCAGTTTCTTCAGAACCAGGCGTTTAACTATTAAATTTTCCAAAGGAGAAATACGATGAAATGGTTTCTTTATTTTATAAGCTTTTCCTGGATCACAATAGGATCCTGTTTTGTTCTCTATACCGATCAAAGCCGGAAAATGCTTAAAAAGCTATACTTTAATCTTCCCAAAGAAGTGCTGATTATTATGATAATCGCTTTTGGTATCTTTTTTATCATGGCTTCATCCTACAGCCGCAACACCTGGATCATCGTTACCTTCGGTATCCTGGCAATATGCAAAGGTGTTTTATTTTTTATAAATCCCGGCAGCCTGTTTGAAAAAACCCGCGACTGGTATATCTATACGGCAACGGAGCAGACCTACAGATTTGTTGGAATTATTATGCTGATCATCGGAACAGCTGTTTTCTCATGGACCTGATCTAAAGTCCTGCGGCGGCACCCGGCAGCTTACTGCGCCACAAGACCTTTTGCCGCTAACACCTTCTGAATATTTTGTTTGGCCACTTTATTATCAGGCTCTATCTGCAGCACCTGACCAAAACAACTCTCTGCTTCATCAAACCTGCCCGCCAAAAAATATGCAAATCCAAGATTGTTATAAGCATTAGCAGCGCCGGGATTAAGATTGACAACGATCTTAAAATGATCAATTGCCTGATCAAGCCTGTTTTCTTTAGAATAAGAGATAGCAAGATTTGTATGGGCATCTGCCATATCCGGTGCCAGATCAATCGCCCTGGAATAATATTCTATTGCCTTCTCTATCAAGCCTTTCCTCTCAAAAGCAAGTCCCAGAGTATAGTATCCTTTGGCAATATCCGGTTCAATATCAATAGCCTTTTTACAATACATAACAGCCCGGTCAAGGTCACCGGTTTCAATATATGCTCCGCACAGATTTATAAATGCATGACTGAAACCCGGGTCCTGCTCTACCGCAGCTAAAAAATGCCTGATCGCTTCATCTTTTTGACCTGTTTTCGCCAGAACAGTTCCCAGGTTGTTATGTGCTTTTACATTACCGGGTTCCCGCTCTAAAACAAAGGTAAAATGCTTAATCGCTTCATCAGCCCTGCCCTGTTCTAAGAATAATTTTCCCAGATTATTATGTGCTTTCACATAGTAAGGATTTATCTGTAATGACTTTTCAAATTGAACAAAAGCCTCATCTGTTCTGTTCTCTTTTTCCAGAGCCAGGCCAAAGTTATTGTGCATAATATAGTTTTTACGGGTGACTTTTAAATCATTTTCAAAAAGAGATATACTGTTTTTCCATGTTTTAAGATGTGTGCACGTCTGGGGTATAAAAAAAGCAAAGACAATCACCACCGCCGTACCTGTCACAACATTCCTGAAGCGCAGACCCGAAACCAGGTCATTAAACCCCCAAACAGCAATTATAAAAATACCCACCATAGGTATATACACAAAACGGTCAGCCATAGCCGGCCACAAGCCAACCTGTTTAAGGCCCAAAGCAGGAACAAGTGTCCCCAGATACCAAAACCAGCCGGTAAACAAATAAGGATATTTTTTTAATTTTAGAAAAGCAATAAGAGATACCAGAACAATAAAAAGTCCCGAGGACAAGACCTTCCATAACGGAATTTCCGAAGGATAAGGATAAAACACAGCTAGGTCATGTGGCCATATAATCAGTTCAATATACCTGACATATGAAACAAGCGCATTTTCAGCCCTCAGCTTCATTGACACCATATCCATGCTGACAAAATTATCTCCTGAAAATGCGGAATTATAAATAAGGAAGAAGACAATAAGAAGTAAAAAGAACGGGACTTTTTCCAGAACCAGTCTTGAAAACAACTTCTTACCTTTAAGCTTAAACCTGTCAAGCGGCCAGAAGTCCAGAAGCAAAAGAGTAAATGGCAAGGTAATGATCATTGGTTTGGACATGAGACCTAAAACGAAAAGAAAAACAGCGCTCAGATATTTGAACAAAGAAGGCTTCTTTACATAATAGATGTATGTCAGAATTGTTGCTGCCCAGAAAAAAGCGCTTAAAACATTTTTTCGCTCCGCAATCCACGCAACAGAATTTACACTTAAGGGATGCAAAGCAAAAAGAGCCGCAACCAGGACACTTCGAAAAACAGCTCCTGTCATTTTGTTTAACAGAAGAAAAATCAATATTGTGGTTAGCCCATGGATAAAAAGGCTGGACAGATGATGCATGCCCGGATCCAGCCCAAAAAGCTGACAATCCAGCATGTGAGACATCCATGTTACGGGATGCCAGTGTGAAGCTTTTGTTTTTTGCAGTTTAAAAGACCATTTTATGTTTTCAAGGCTAAGGCCGGAACGGACATGAAAGTTCTCAGCCACATACCAGTTATCATCGAAGCTGACAAAGTCATGGTCTTTCACCTGAAAATATACTGAAAATATTAAAGCGGCCAGGACGAAACAGACAAGAAAATTAAAACGCGCAGACAAAAAAGCAGTCTTCTCAGTAAGTTCATTCATCTCGTTTTAAATCCGGTAAAGTCCGTTTGTGTTAGATACTTTTTAGCTTTCTGTAGGCAAAAAGGGTCATTCGTAAAAGCATCCAGCCATGGCGAAACCTGCTGATATTCGTTTCGCCATATCCCCTTGCGCGGTACATAACCGGCACTTCCATGATTTTAAGATTTTGTTTGGCAGCCCCGAAAATAAGGTCAAAATCACCAAACGGATCAAAGTCACCAAAATAATCCCTGTTATCATGGATCTTTTCATAATCTTTTTTAAAAAGAACCTTTGTACCGCACAAGGTATCTTTTATACTCTGATTTAAAAGCCATGAAAAAGCCCTGGCAAAAAATTTATTGCCCAGTGTATTTAAAAACCGCATGGCTTCTTTTTCCATGGGATATACCAGCCTGCATCCATTAATAAATTCTCCGGCACCGGAAGCGATTGCATGATAAAATTTAGTGAGGTCTTCCGGCGGCATGGTCAGGTCGGCATCCAGAATCATAAGGATCTCATTTTTTGCCTCAGAAAAACCAAGACGCACGGCATCTCCCTTTCCCTTACCCGGCTGAACAAAAAACCGTATATCCTTATCCGGATATGCTTTGATTGCCTGTTTTATCTCGTCAGCTGTTCCATCATCTGAATGTCCCTCTACAAAAACAATCTCCTGTTTTGTCCCGAAATCAGGCAGCCGTTCAATAGCATCCCTGACATTACCCTTCTCATTTCTGCAGGGGATAATAACCGAGACCGAATAATCCTCTTTAGCTTTCCGGGGTATTTTTCGTATCACCAGAAAATTTAAAAAACACAGACTACGGATAAACGGCAGTGAAGAAAGATGTTTGTTTAACAGTCCCGAAACAACGGGGATATATTTAGGAAGCAGCATCCTTCTTTCAAACCGCACACCTTCAAAACCGCTGAGTTTTAAAAAGTTATCAATATCTGTCTTAGAAAGCCAGTTCGCGTTTTTTTGGGGCATTTTAAGCCCGAATTTTTGAGACATCTTCAGCAGGGGTTCCCACAGGATATTATGATAGTTTATAATGATACGGGTACGTTCATCACAGGCTGAACGCAGATTTTCAAGGGCTCCCTGAATATCAATCAGGTCGCTTAAAAGGTCGGAAAGAATTATAAAATCGAAAGTTTCATTAAAGGTGACAGACTCTATATCTGCTTCAATAAATTTAAGGGAAGTATTGTTTGTGTTTTTTTCAGCCGTTTTTATCATTTCACGGCTAAAATCAATACCCAGTCCGAAAGAAGGTTTCAGAGAAGACAGCACAAAACCGTCTCCGCAGCCGACCTCAAGAACTTTTTTGCCTTCGGGAACAATAAACCTGAAATATTTTATAAGCTCATTATGGTAAAAGCTGTTCCTGTTTCTGAAAAAAGGCCTTAAACCGGCAAGCCCATTGTAAGACTTTCTGGTTTCTTCTTTCATTTCCGAGTTTATTCGATTTTCCTGAATAAAATTAACTTCCATAACAAAGCCGTCTCCTTTTTAATTTGCAGCATAAATGATAAAAAAAACTTTTCGCACAAAGCTTACGTTCATATAAACCGTCAGCGTTTCCGAGTATAAGAAAAGCGGAAAATCGTGTCAAGACAAAACCCGGAAGGCTAACTGTCTCAGCAATCCTGTTGACACACAAACAGCTTTTCCATATACTTTTTTATTACACGTTACCTTAAATCCTTCAAGTCAATAAAACATATGCGGAATAATGCGCTTAAATGGTTTTTATTTATTTTACCCCTGGTCATTTTTATAACTGCACTTGGCATCTGCCTGCCGTCAAAGAACAACGCTCTTTTTGTTTTTATAAATTTATCCTACTATATTTTTCTTATTCTTTTGTGTTTATGGTCTGTCTATACTGTTTTCTTTTTAAAAGAGATCAAACCGTTAGCGCTTTTTAAGGAAAACTGGATAGGCATTGTTTCCGCAATAATCTTAACCGCTATCTGTTTTTTCTTTATTGATTCATGGTTCAGATTATTAAGCGATGAGACCAACCTCCTTTCAGTTGCACAAAGCATGGCTCTGCAGAAAAAAGTTTTTCTCACAAAAATGGGGAGAATAATTAACGGAGACCTCTATCCCATAACCTATACCACTCCAAAACGTCCTCTTCTTTTTTCGTTTGTTGTAAGTCTTGTTCACAATGTTTGCGGATACAGTTTTGAGAACGCATTCAGAGTAAATCTGTTTTCACTTTTTTCAATCCTCGTTTTAACCTTTATTGCGGTTAAACGGCTTACCTCTATCCCTGTTGCGATCTCAACTCAAATTCTAATCATGTCACAGCCGGCGATACCGCTTCATGCCACCTCAGCCGGCTTTGACCTTTTCTCCGCACTGTTTTTCTGGCTTTCCATTTTTTCCGTTTATATTTTCATGCAAAAAAGAGATGTTAGCTCTTTTTCTTTTTTATGGTGCAACCTTTTAATGTTTGCAAATATACGTTATGAATCTTTCTTTTTCATGGTACTGATCATTGTTTTTCTTGGATTTTTGAAATACCTGAAAAAAGAATTCCTTATAAAAAACTCTTTTTTACTAGGAGTCAGCCCGCTTTTATTTCTACCCAGGATACTGCAGACATGGATAAGCACAAAAGGACTGGTTGAAAACCCTGAAGGCATACCCTCTTTCTCTGTTGATCATTTTTTGACCAATACCGCTATATTCATAAAAAGCCAGTTTGATTTCAGCAGGATCCTTCCCTATGCAACAGTTTTAAACCTTATCTCTTTTCTTCTGCTTTTTATAATACTAATTCTGTTTATCACTAAAAATTTTACCCCTATCAGAAAATGGCAAAAACATTTTGTTTTTTTAGCAGCGCTGTGCCTCTCCGGTATTTTTGCAATCTTTTTACCTTATTACATGGGTAATTATGCCCATCCAGCAACCATCCGTTTTTTTCTTATTCCTGTTATCCTTCTCTCTTTAATACCGGCTTTCTATTATTTTCTAAAACCCGGCAAAATCAAAGGCTTGATAATATGCTGCCTTTCAGTTTTATCTTTTTCGTTTTATTTTCCAGTGGCAATTAACAACCGCTTACTCGATTCTCAATTTGGAATTCAGCATCTCCGGGAATCTTATACCTTTCTAAAAAAACAGGGGGCAATATCACCCCTTATTATTTCTGATACCCCGTCACAATTTATCCCTTTTAATTTCAGCGCAATAGATTTCAAAACCGCCAATTTACACAAGCACAGAATACTCAAGGAACTTTCCGGCCAGGTTTACGAAAATATTTTTGTCTTTCAGTTTGTTCCACCGGAAACAAAAAAACCAATAGATATAAACGCTCTGGATACGGAATTTAAGTTACTGCCCGTACACTCATTTAAAAGCCTTACCGGAAATGATGTTCGGATCTCAAAGGTAATCCTAAATGGACCTTAGAAGGGGGAAACCGGGGGAATTCAAGTAGAAAAAATATAAAAATATGGCCTTACGACAGTCAGAATCAAGTTTTGGCCGGAATGTTTTGCAGAAGCCCCGCCCTGTAGACGGGGAGCACCACTTAACCTGACAAAATTCTTTTATTCAAAATATCCACTAGTCAAAGCAACACAAATTTCTCCTTTTCATATAACTAAAAGTACTATAT
>CAYLYF010000025.1:0-38575 GCA_964387595.1 uncultured Thermodesulfobacteriota bacterium
GATCAAGTAATCGTGTCAACAAAAAAATAAGCATTTAGCCTTTTTTTTGGCTTATATTAACAATATAAGAGTATTTATTCCAAATTTTAGTTAAAAGCTAATAACAAATAAAAACACAACAGGAAATACAACATTTAAAAGATACTCAGATCCGTTGATAAATAACGCCCCGCTCAATCAGAAACAGAATCAATCTATTTTTTTCAAACGGTTTTTGCAGAACAAGGTCAAACCTGCCGTTCTTTGAGTCCAAAAGCCTTGTATAGCCTGAGATCATAATCACAGGAAACGGTCTTTTTCTCCAACTAAATTTCCCGTTATTTTGATCGAGCCATTCACTGCCGGTTATATCTTTTCCAGCCTGATCAACTCTGATAAAATTCCCAAGGGTAAAAAGACACTGTGCCGAGAAACGCGAAACAATCAAGGCGGTCCATGATGCCGGAATTCATAATGACATTGAAAAAATGCCGGCCGGTTATCATACGCTTATTGGAGAAAGAGGCACAAAACTTTCCTCAGGACAGCGTCAAAGAATTGCGATCGCCCGAGCATTTCTTAAAAACCCGGCAATTTTAATACTGGATGAACCCACCTCAGCCCTTGACACGGAAACCGAACAGAACATTAAAGATTCTATTAAAAAAATTGCGGAAAACAGAACAACTATCATGGTGACTCACGGAACCTCACTGGCTGATATCGCCTATAAAATTTTTCTGCCGGAAAAAGGAGGGCTAAAGAAATACAGAAAAAAGTCCGGGACACTTAATGTCTGCTGAATTAACTGTTTTTAAATTTACCAAGGATAGATGTATCTGTAATTCCAGCTCTAGCAAATAAGTCCCTTTTTAGCCAGAAACGTCTTAAGCTGCTTTTCATCAAAAGGTTTCTGTAGAACAAGATCAGCTCTATTCTTATTTGGGTCTAGAAACCTTGTATATCCGGTAATGAGAATCGTAATAAAGGGAAGTTTTTCAGCATGGAATCTGCCGGACAATTCATCTAAAAATTCAGTTCCAGTTATATCACCGGCCGTATCATCTACTCTAATAAAATTTCCAAGCACAAATACATCAAGGGAAGCATTTTTGTGATTGATAAATTTATTTGCATCAGTAACAGTTGATACATGACTGCAGGTAAGATGAAATCTTCGAAAAAAATCAATCAACTGAATTGCACAATCAACATCATTTTCAAGGATAAGAATATCTGTGTGTTGACCCGGGTGATAATGAATTCTTTCAGCGCGAAAATAACGGTCAATAGATTTACCCCCTGCACTCAGATCAGCATAAAAAAGCTTTGGCATCTGCATCTGGATATCAAGGGGAATACAAAACGGTGTCAAAGTCATAATCGCAGCTACCGGATAAACAATTGAGACGGCACCTTCAAACGTCATCTTTATATCTGAAAGGTCAAAAGTCCCAAAACCGCTTAAATCATAGAACTCCTTTAAAAACGCAGACATAAATAATAAAAAGACAGCAAAAACAAGAGAACATACAACAAGCGGCGGCAGCCACAAAAGCACACGGGTCAAGGATCCATGTGCTTTAACAGTAAGCATCAGTCGGACAATAATACAAAAATAGAGAAGATAAAAAGTTACCGTAGAAATGAGCTTACCCATTATATAATGAAGAATTTTGTCATCCCCTCCGGTAACATAATTAGGAACATCTAACGAAAACAAAAAAACAAGAAGAAAAGCCGCGCCAAAAAGTAGTAAAAAAGCCTGGGCCCAAACCCTGTTTTTACGATCAGCAAGAAATTCGGCGATATTCTTAATTGAATATTTATGTTTATTCATCAAAAAACCTTACTGGATTGAAAATACCCTAAAAAGACAAGCTTTCTACCCTCCGGCCGGTATAATCCTAAACCATCTGTTTACATATGAAACAGGCGCATTCATACACAAGGCAAAGAAAGGTTATGAACCCTTGTTTTAGTGACCCGGATTCAGGATGAACGAGCAACCGATTATTAAATAAAAGACCTGCTCCCGACAAAGTCGAGATTTAACGAATTTACGGGTCAGCAGGTTTTATCTTTTAACTTCCTCACTTCTAAAAGCTACAAGCTATCCTAAACCATTTTCACCAGCGCCGCAAATAAGAAAAAGGCAGCAAAAGATCATTTGAAGGCGGAAAACTTCTTTTAATTGTTTCAGAAGGAGGAAAAATGAGATTGAAAACATACATTAACTTTTCAAAAATACCGGATGATTGAGAATGATGAAGTTTAAACATACTCTTAACACTTTTATTCCAGCAGACAGCATCCGGCCATTCAATTTTTTCAGTTATTGACGGCTCCGGCCACTTCGTCAGATCTGAGAATTGATCCGGCAAATCAAAACCGGTCCAGACCTTTATCATCTCTAAAGAATATTTCATCGCAAACACAGCGTTCCAGTCAACGCATTTCACCTGCAGCTCTTCCCAGTCTTCTGGACTTTTCAGACTCTTTGCAAGCAGGTAAATATCATATATCCAGTTTAGTCTCATACTCTGATTATGATCCCAGCCAAGATGCAGAACCAGGTGTAACAGCATATCAATGCGGGAAAGAGAATAGAAACTTACTGAGGGAGAATCAACCAGAACAGAATGGTTAAATAAATCTTCAGTCTGCTCTTTTCGTTTAACCGCATCAAAGCTTAACAGATCCCAGTGCAATTCAACCTGGCAAAAAATAGCCTCTTTCTTCTCATGAATAAAAACTTCCTCGCAAAAAAAACCTTTTGATTTTTCAAACCTGTTACCAGTACATAGATAACCAAGGCTTTTCAAAATATTCCTGCTTTCAATAAAATCATCGGGCTTAACCAGCAGGTCAATATCATCAGAAGATCTTGTAACAGGATCAGGATAATATGTTCTTGCCAGAGCAGGGCCTTTTAAGACAATAAGATCAATACCTTTTTTTGAAAACGCATCAGAGATTTTTTTCAGCTGATTTTCCATTTGTAGCGATAGCGTCCGGCTGGCAAGGAAGATCATCCTCATCTTATCCTGCACTATTTCTGACGGTTTTAATTCAGAAGGAAGCCTGCCGATTTTCCAGTACAAAAGAGGAATTATCCCGTGAGACCTTAACTCATCAATAAGTTCAAACCATTCTTCATCAGTGCTTACTGTTTTTCGGGGAATCTCATCTCTTAAGAGTAAAACAAGGTATGAGAGGAGTTCTTCTGAGATGTTAAGGATTGCGTTTTTAGGGTCACCGGCAAGCTTCAGGTCTTTATGAAGATCTTTTAATAGATCATTAAAAACCCTTTTACTCTGTTTGAGTTGTTCACACATAATTATTTCTTAGGCAGGGCCTCAACATCCACAAACAGCTTGTAAGGTCTTTTATCTTCCATTCCTTATCACCGGCAAGACACCGCCCTATCACTTTTCCTCGCCACAAAAGTTGTGTTTCAACCCCATCATCACGATTAAATGAAATAATACGTATAGAAAGAAACCGGGTTAAAATACCCGATTTTAAAATTCTGTGATAAAAAGAATGAAGCCTCTTTGAGACTTCTGCATCAATCCTTGTTTTTATCCTTAATAAAAAACCTGTTACCCTGCCCTTAATATCTGAAGCTTCTAAAATACCAGGGTCAATATGACTGTTATTATCCCCCCAGGTTCTCACACCTGTACTGTACTTTTTTACCACACGATGCACAACCTTTTTAGCCTCTCCTCTTTCAAACACCACCACATCCCCGACTCTTAACTCAGAATCAGAACAGGGTATAATATTAAGCCTGTCTCCGGGCTTTTAAAAGGGCTGCGTGCTTGGACCGTTATAATTCATAAATTTACCAGATAATTTAAATTATTAGCTATTAGCTACATATAACTGATTTAACTTGTTTATTTCACATTTAATGTTTTCCCAAAAACTACCTTCCCTTGAAACCCTTAACTTGAAAGCATATCTTAATTTATCCATATATGATCTCTTAGTTTATTCGGGTAATTTATCAACTATATTAAAATAGTATAATTTTTTTATGCTTAGGTTACAACTTTACGCGTATCTGCAGGAAACTTCCATGACTCAGGGAAAAGACAGATTTTAAACGCCGCTTCACAAAACCAGAACGGAGAACAGACTCCTGCTTTGATAATAATTCTGAGCAATACAGCTTCCAAAACATTGGCTTTTCATCAGACACTGACAGCATATTACTTCAAGCTTATTCGGAAGTTCTGAACGTAAGTCTTTAAGCATTCTTGTTTTATTCCAAACGAAACAAAGACTGTCTTTCTCTGCATGCCCGAACACCAGCTCCGGTACATTCTCCCCGATTCCGCACAGCGCATAGGACCCATCAGACAATACACCAAGGATATTCTTTATCCCGCAGGCACTGCAGCCGTCACCGTTTTTGCCGAACATTTTTGGCAAAATACGAAAAGCCGCCGGGTAATCATAAAAAAGTGGCGTATCCACTCTTTTCGAGAGTTCTCCTTCAACCCAATTCCCGATATCTATCAGGTCTTTTACAGACAGGGTTTCATCATGATCATGCATCTTTTTACCCCTGGCTGTAGGCATGATCAGGTTGAATTTTATTGAGCCAGCATCACAAGGGATTCTATTTCACCTTTATTCTGTTGGATCATCGACAAAATCTGTGGGTGTGGGTAAACATATAGATATTAGTAGAAACATAAGTCCCTTCATTTTCTTTGGCGGCCAAAGAAAACGAAGCAAAAGAAAGGCCGCCCACAATTTTGGCCTTCGGCTTCCCTCCCTCCGCATTTGCCTGTGGCGGGTCCAAAAACTCGCTTCGCTCAGACAGTTTGGACCCTTCTTCCACAGTCAAACACTCCGTTCGGCTGCGTTGTATGGGATTTAAAACCCTTAAAAAACCAAAGTCAAAAAAGCATAAACCAAAAACCATAAAAATAAACATAATTACAAGACGTTACATGTCTTAACCTTTGTCCGTTACCCACAGATTCTGTTGAAGAACCCCTTTTTTAAACAGTACATTCACAAACTCTTCAATGTCCTTTTTAGCATTTTCAGGCACATCATCACAGCTCTGGCAAAGCTCATCATAGCTATCTTTTAATGTGTGTTTTCCGTCCAGCCGGTTAAAAACAAAAACACTGACAGAATTAAGCCCAAAACCATTTCCAGTATCAGGATCAAAAAAAACAGCCCCGTCATCAAACTCCTCACGGAGAACAAGAAGCAGATTTGCGATAGGAGTATCATTTGGATTCATTTTAATTTCTCTTAGATTTTTATTACTCAAAGTGAGTATATCAAATCAAATAACATTTCAATAAAAAAACCCTACATAGTTTTTGATTCTTTTAAATTTTCCGCTTGTCTTTTTAGCTCAAATCAATGAAAATGTATTTTTGTAAATAGTAATTATCCACGGCTAAAAGCTTTTCGGGTCGCACGGCTGAAAGCCGTTGTTTAATCATATAATAAAAAACCAGCGATTATACATTTAAAAGGGAACTAAAATGATCAAGATCAATGAAAACTATCTTAAACTAAAAGCATCATATCTTTTTTCAGACATAGCAAAACGGGTAACAGATTATACAGAAAACAATCCTGACAAAGAAATCATACGCCTGGGCATTGGAGATGTGACCTGCCCCCTGCCCCAGGCCTGTATTGATGCGTTTCATAAAGCTGTTGATGAAATGGCAAGTGAACAGACATTTATGGGTTATGGTCCGGAACAGGGGTATGGCTTCTTAAGAGATAAAATTGCAGAAGTAGACTTTAATAATCGAGGCGTCTCCATATCTTCAGATGAAATATTCATCAGTGACGGTGCAAAATGTGATACCGGAAATATCCAGGAAATATTTTCAAATGAGATCAAAATTGCAATTCCTGACCCGGTTTATCCTGTCTACCTGGATACCAATGTAATGGCCGGAAGAACAGGAGAAAACGCTGACGGACGCTATCAGGACATTGTTTATCTTGATTCAACCGAAGAAAATGGATTCGTTCCCGACCTGCCGACAGAAAATGCTGATCTGATCTATTTATGTTTCCCGAACAATCCAACCGGAGCTGCAGCAACCAAAGATCAGCTTAAAAAATGGGTAGATTATGCACGTACGCATAAAGCATTGGTACTGTTTGATGCAGCATATGAATCCTTTATCAGGGATGATTCACTTCCACACAGTATTTTTGAGATAGATGGTGCCGATGAAGTGGCAATAGAATTTAGAAGCTTTTCAAAAAATGCCGGTTTTACCGGTACCCGCTGTGCTTATACAATCGTACCCAAAACATGCCGGGCCTTTGATGGAAACGGCAAAAAAACACTCCTTCATCCCCTCTGGCTCAGACGCCAGAGCACAAAGTTTAATGGCGTCTCTTATCCGGTTCAGAAAGCAGCAGAAGCCGTTTATTCAAGCCAGGGACAGGAGCAGGTAAAAGCCCTGACAGATTATTACCTGAAAAACGCAAAACTGATTATCGAGAAAATGACTGAGCTTGGATATAAGTGTACCGGCGGAGACAACTCCCCGTATATCTGGATCAACGGCAACCGGGGCTCGTGGGAATTTTTCGACCTGCTGCTGAATAAGGCCGGTGTTGTCTGCACACCCGGAGCTGGCTTTGGAAAATGCGGTGAAGGCTATATCAGAATAAGCGCATTCAACAGTTATGAAAATGTTGAAAAAGCAATGGAAAAAATCGGTACAGCACTGAAAAACTAATAGAGTATGCTCTATGCTCTATGCTCTATGCTCTATTTCCTGGGGAAGCACAAAAGTAACACCTGTTCTATCCTTATCTTCAACAAATGTCATTCTTGTCTTATGCCAGGAAAGAACATTGTCAACATAATTTACAAACAAAAATTCATGGCGTGAATCCGTATCATCCGCTGACTCAGTTAATACTGCTTGCTCAAGACCTTTTTTAAAATCCCCTTTAACATCTACCGTGAAGACAAGATTGCCTTCACGGTTAAAGATCTCAACTACAACAGGCAGCTGGGAAGGGACATTTTTATCAATAAACCTGATAATATAGTAAAGACAGCGGCAAAACCGGCTAGGATCACACCTTATTTCTTCAATCTCCGGCTCAGCATATTTTACTTTTCTCTTCAGACCGTTAAGATGACTGCTTAATTCTTTAAATATCTTTTTTGTCTGAACAACTACTACGGTCTCATCAAAATCACGATTATCTGTTATCAGAACCTCCTTAAGATCTTCAAAAAGATGCTTTAGTTTTTTACTGGAAGAAAGAATCGGTTCGAACTGTCTCTGCATATCACTTTCTTCGAAAGCCTTGCTCATGGTAAGAACTTCAACACCCGTTATAAGGCAGGTGGCATAATTTGCGATATCATGTTTTAAAACTGAAAGCATTACCCTGCGCTGCTGAAGATATTTCATGGTTCTGCAATAGGCCTCAATCAGAGTTTTTACATTGGCGAGCAAAAAATAGGAAGACTGACCTTTTGAAATAAATGTCTCAGCACCGGATTCAAAAGCGATTCTCATATTTTCAACTGTTGGGTCAATTGAGGTATAAAAAGCAATAGGAACCAGGTCAAATTTATGTTCCTCACGGATTTTTTTACAAAGCGTGATTCCATCCATCTCCGGGAGCATCCAGTCAAGGACAAAAAGACCGGGGGTAAGCTGATCCATATTATCCAGCATGTCTTTCGCTGTACTAAAAGACACGACATCATACCATTTCTGAAGTCGATGGGTGAACATGGTAAGAATATCATCATCATCATCCACAATAACCACTGAATATTTTGTTTCAGCCAGCATGTACGGCACTCCTGTCTTTAATTATATTTTTATCTTTAATAAAATCGACCATCATAAAAGGAGACCAAGGTTTTTGAAGCACCATATCAGCAAGAGAAGCTGAAGCATCAAGCTTTCCGGTGTGACCGGAGGTCATAACAACAGCAAAACTTCTTTTATTAACAGGATATTCCACATTTATTTTTTTGAGCCACTCGCATCCGGTCATATTACAGCCGTCACAATCAACCCTCAAAAAATTATCCAGCACAACCAGACGAATATCATCAACATGGTCATAAAGATAGTCAAGGGCCTCTGATGCACATGAAACATGATAACTCTTAAGTCCGATATTCCTGCAGAAGTTCATTGCAACAGCTGCTCAGTCAATGTCATCCTCAATGACAAGGACTTCAGGAGTGTACCCCGTCTTCGGTGCCATTTCCGCTCCTTCATATAAGAATCAAGAGAGCGTATCCCTGTTCTCATATCAGCACTCATCAGTTTTGGAAGCTGCATAAGAATATCAAGCGGTATAAATAAAGAGGTCAGGGCCATTATTATTCCAACATAAGGTACAATAGTCATTGCACCGTCAAGAGCAACAGATATATCCAGCCACTCAATTGTACCGCCGCCCAAGTCAAGAACTTCCTTTAAAACAGACATAAAAAAACACCAGCAATTGCAAGAATAAGTGCACCTGCGATCATAGCAGGAAGCCATAAAAGCACTCTGGTTATAGACCCCTTACCGCGTCCGGTAATCAGCACCCTTACAACGATACATATATATGAAAGGTAAAAAATAATAACCGCAAATACCTGGCCTGACCTCTAATCCAGCATCTTGTCAACGGAAGAAGGAATATCATTAGAAATCTGCCACCATAACACACCGGCAAGCAAAAAACCCGCCCCTGCTAAGAGAAATATCGCATAAAAAGTCGCCCTGCGTGAACTTTTTGACAGATTAAACAGTGATTTAATATTGGGATGTTTGTTAGATTCAGCCATATTGATCTTTTATCAGTTGCATTTTTATTGGATATACAACTTCAAGATTAGTGCCAAATAAAAAACCATGGGCATATTTATTTTATTATGGAATATTGGTTAGTTAGATAATGATGAGGAGCTAAGTCGCTTTAGAAGGATACGAATAAGTCTTATTATTTAAGATTTTATCTTACAAAACAAGACATCTAAAGACAAATTAAAAACTAAATTTAAATAAATATTAGATTTCAAGGTACTCTTTTATGATCTCAAGGGTACCGGCAGCACTTTCTTTTGAAGAAATAATACCGCCTGCCTTTTTAACCGCAGCAGCAACTTCCGCTGAGGCATTTGCAGGACAGCCCACGCTTTCTGTAACAGAACCGTTTAGCATGGATATATCGTTTAATCCATCACCGATTGCTATAATTTTATCTTTTTCGACACCAAGCCTTGCTGCAAGATCCGATAATACAGCAGCTTTTGAAAATGAATTATGAAGCATATAAGACCAGTCATGGTTCCCTGACACATTTGCCTCAGAAAACGGGGCCAGAAAGTCCATCATCATCTGTCTAAGTTCTTTGATATTTTCTGTGGGTACCATATATGCAAAAACAATATCATTTATAACTTTATCCAAAATATTGATTTTTTTCTCAACCTGTTCTTTCCATTCATCAAAATAGGGGCTAATTTGTTTCCATAAAATATTATGCTTATTAATCTGTGCATTATTCCACTCATCACAAGATCGATACTCATTCCCCCCATTAAGCAGGCTCATAAACCTCTGGAGACTTAAGATAGCAATAGGCCTGTCAATAGACGACAATTTTTCTGCGATCTCAATTAAGGTTTCAGTATACCTGTCAGAATTTATGACCCATCTGACCCCGCTGTCACGAACAGACCTTAAATACGCTATCAGATCCGGATCCATCTCAAGGCAGGGCTCATAACGAACAGAGGTACCATCAAGATCAAGTACGATTAAATGACTTATTTTTGTTTCCATATTATTCCTGTCTGTATAACAACCATTGACTAAGTCTTTTATATTTACTAGATTTACAATATATCATTTAATAAATTTCTCATTCAACCTTTTTTTGAGGCTTCAATATGTCTTCTTATGTAATCGGTATTGACATCGGCGGAACCATGATAAAAGGCGGCCTGTTTAACGAGGAAAGCAAATTAATTAAAAAATACGAAACAGGATCCCACCCGGAAAAAGATTCTGAAGGCTTTATTGAGAACACAATTACATTTATAAACAGTATTAAAGATGAGCATAAAAATGTTTCCGCTCTTGGAATCGGAATCGCAGGACTGCTTAACCGCACCCGGGAGATACTGATCGAATCGCCTAACCTTCCCGCCTTAAAAAATATTCCCCTAAAATCCCATTTTGAATCCATACTCAAAATTCCAGTTTTCATTGAAAATGACGCGAACATTGCCGCGCTGGGTGAACTCTCAACCGGGGAAGGAAGAGATGTTGACAACTTTCTTTTAATGACACTCGGCACCGGTCTCGGGTCAGGACTTATTCTGGATGGTAAACTTTGCACAGGCGAAACCGGGAAAGGCGGAGAGTTTGGACATATGATCGTCCAGCCTGAGGGTAAACTTTGCGGCTGCGGCAAAAAGGGATGTCTTGAAGCCTACTGTTCCGGATCAGCCATGACACGCATGGCAAAAGAAGCATTAAAAGCAGGAAAACCATCTAGTCTTTTAGAAATATATAACAATGATCCGTCATCCCTGACACCTAAAGCAATCTATCTGGAAGCCGGCAATGATGACGCCCTTTCCCATGAAATTTTTAAAGAAGCGGCAAAATACCTGGCCATCGGAATCTCAAACGTGAACAACCTTCTGGATATTCATACCTTCATTATCGGCGGCGGTGTGAGCAAAGCCTCTCATATTTTCAAAGTAGGACTCATTGAAGAAATAAAAAAAAATGTTTTTGATATCTCTAAAGATAAGATAAGCGTATTGATATCAAAACTTGGTAATGATGCGGGGATACTGGGGGCAGGTTATCTTGCCGTGAAAGGTGCTCAATAGACTTTTAAAAACATGACAGACTATTTTTTTCGAATACGGGTCTGGGGACGATAAGATTTAAACGTTCTGACAGCCTTCCCGCCGCTAAAGATCCGAACTGCACCGGTAGACTCTGAAACGGCCACAGCAACAGAATGGGTATGAAGGGTGATTGCAGCAGCTGCCGCATGACGGGCACCCAGACCGCGCATGGGAGAAGACTTACCGCTGTCCGCATGGAGAAACATACCGCCTGATTCTACGATCCCCTCACTGCTTATTAAAAAAGCACCGTCAATTGAAGCAAGCTCTTTAATGCTTTCCTGGACTTTCTGATCAAAAACATTTCTCTCCTCTTTTTTGTAACCCAGAAAAGGATTAAATATCATTGGTTTTGAAAGTTCCAGCACCTTCTCCGTGTCTCCAATAACAAAAAGGGTGCCCACCGGCGCACCTTCCCTGCCCTCCTGTCCAAGCTCAATGGCCAGATTTACCATGGAAAAAAGAACCTCCACCGGAATATTTTTACCAATCCGTTTCATATCCCCTGGAGATATGGGGCTTAACTGTTCTTCGACTTTTAGGATCAGCATTGAATCAAGGAGCTTATAACCGCCAAGGCTGTACAGACATAAAACCCGCTCACCTTTGACCAGCTTAGCCGACTCAACAGCTGCCCTTAAGATATAAGCCAGCCTGTCGCCTCTGGCGACAAAGCTGTAATCACACAGAAAAGTCTCGACCTTTATACTATCTGCCAGTTTTTTTCCGGATACAGCAATAATAAACTGATTTTTGGCATAGTGGGGAAGAATGGAGTTCCAAAGCGCAATCTTTTCACAGACAACAAGTATCTTCTTGATCTTAAGCTTCTCTGCGATCTGCAGAGCCTCTTCTATTAATACCTGAGCTTCCTTATCTGCTTTTGACTTTGTCATGAGATCTCCAGATCACAATGAATTAGCTCTTATTTATCGGTAGCAATACTTGTGTATAAACACTTTACATGAAGTACTTAAATTACTTGGAGTACTTAAAATACTTAAAGTTAAAAAAGCATTTTCAGGCACTTTAAATACTTTAGACACTTATAAAACCGAAATCAGTTCGCCCTGAGAAAAGAAAAGATCGATTCTCTTTCACTCTCTAGAGACACTTTCAGCTCATCACTGCCGCGCTCAATCAGAAGATCCATCAGTTCATTCAAGGTCGCACATAGCATATAACCGGCCTTTCCGGTTATCATGTATCTGGGAATACTCACTGCTGCATAAAACAGGGTCTGAAGGCTCTTTGCCATCACCTCAGGATCGGTCATGGCAAGCGCTGTTACTTCCCAGGCATGGTCATAATAAAGTCTTGTCCAGTTACGGCCGGTCCGTGTCTCAGCCAGAACATCATCTCTAAAACTGTAAAAGGTTTTAAGACTTGATGTGCCGAACAGTGACGAGATCAGGCAGGAGAGATCCGGTTTGATGGAAAAATTAAGCTCGGTTGCTTCACCATCTGTTATCATAATATCTGTCTCAATATCTGTGAGCAGATCCTTGGTTGCCAAAACAGTATAAGGTTCAGAACTTGCGGCCAGAGGAAGAATGTAATAACCTCCGCCCGATGATACCGTCCGTGCACCGGATGACAGCATATCTAATCCGACGATCGCAGATACGGTGGCATTATCCACCCCTGTACCCAGAAAACCTTCGATCACTTCCCCTGAGATATACCCGTAACCGCTGGCCTCAGTGGTCAGCTTAAACCCTGAAGAATTATCACAGTCGCCATTAATCGTAACTTCATAATTGATAATACCGCTTTCAACATTTTCAAGAGTAAAGGTCCCCAGGTTTGTCTTATTTGTTCTAAAAGGCTCGTCAAGAAGCGCGCCGCTTTCATTGGTTACGCTTATCTCATAATAGCAGCTGTCCGCGGCACGGCTATAGGCAGATTCCGGATAATCGGCCGCCATCCGTGAAGATGAACTTGAAATGGTAAATAAGTTTTCGCCTATCGCCTCTATCCCACCGGTTATCACATAGACATCCCATATTCCGGTCAGGGTTCCGTTATCTATATCATCCGTGTCAAGAATGGTTAACTTTGCCGTCAGGTATAAATCGCCTAAAACTTCTATATTATCATAATCTGTGGCATAAGCCACCACCGTACCGTTATCATTTCTGACTTCAACATAAGAATCATTTGACCTGAAATTGGTATTGGTACCGATAACAACAATATCTAGAATATCCCCCGGTGAACCGGAACCTGGAATAACCTGACTGATGCTTTGCTCAACATCTGTAGACTGCAGGGTGATGGTCAGGTCCTGTTTGTCCAGACGGTTATAAATTAATCCTGTGTAATCCGGCACTAAACTCGGTTTTTTGTCTTTTACATTCAGTAATACCGGCTGACTGATCCGGTTACCATAAACATCTGTTGCCGTCACCATGATGGGTACAGGTCCCACATCAGGAATCGGATCAGGAATCGGAAGAGGTTTAAAAAGAGGATCAACTATCATATGAGTATAAATACCCGACCCGGTTGCATAATTAGCTATCTCAGCTAACTCATCCGTCAGTTTAAAAGCATAAACATAGCTGCCGTCACTTGCGGTATCGTCCTCATTCTTACCATCATCAAGCATCTCATCTATTGTGACCGTTTCTATTGTTGTGAACGTTTCATCAAAGTTCACAATATTCAGCGCACTTAAATCAATGGTCACAGAAGCGATCTTGTTGAGCTCCACATCTTCACCCTCTGTGCCTGCTGAAATTTTTGCAATGATCGTTACCTGGCTGCCGTCATTATTTTCAATCGAATCCGGACTCACCGTAACGTTGATCTCTATATCAGCCTCACGGTCTGCCTTGGTACTTTCTCCGATACAGTAAAGATACCCGTTATCACAGCCCACATACAAAAGGTTATCCGGCCCAATGGCCGGTGATGAACGGACTTTTGAAAATGTCATATAGTTCCACTTAATTGATCCACCCGGATAAAGCGCATATATATTTCCGTCATTGGATCCAAAATAGATATCACCATTTCCGTCAACAGCAGGTGAAGACTCAATATCACCCCAGGTTTGGAAAGACCACTCAAGCTTTCCTTCACTGTCATAGGCATACAGTCTACCGTCCGCAGACCCCACATGGATATAAGTTTTGCCGTCAGTCCCTGTACTCACCGCAGGTGATGTCAAACTGCCGGAGCCGACATTTCTAACCCAGGACGGCCCCCCGTCATTTGTACTGTTATCAGACCCGTCATTAAAAGCATAAAGTTTGCCGCGTGATGTGGTTACATAAACCACACCATCGTAAACCGCGGGAGTAGAAACAACATCCGAGCCAACATCATATTTCCATTTAAGCGCTGAAGTTGCATTATCTCCAGTACTGGAATTTATCGCATAGATATAATCACCGCTTCCAAAGAAAAGCGTGTTCCCGGAAAAAGCTGGGGATGATTTCACATCATCAAAACTTAAAGTCGCATAGGACCAGTTCACAATATTCCATGAGTCAATTTTCTTACTGTCCTGACTCATTAATGAATCATCCGGATCAAGGTTAAGTTCTTTAACATCACCTTCATCCGTACCCACATAAGCTTGTCCACCACTGAGCACAGGTGATGACAGGATATCCATGTTAAAATCACATTTCCATAGTAGCTCACCGAAAGCATCAATATAATACATATAGCCGTCTTCAGTAACCGCCAGCAGATTCCCGCTGGTATCCACTGCGGGAGATGCCTTAAAAGACCCCAGCACCTCATTATAAACCCATCCTGAACCACCCCCGGGTTTCACCGCAGCAAGCCGGCCGCCTTCTGTTCCGATATAGACCGTACCGTCATCTGAAACTGCGGGAGACGCGCTGACCGGATCCGTATCATAAGCAACACGCCAGCGCCATTTCATTTCGACCTCATCAGGCGGGCCGTTCAGCGTTGTTTTTCCGGTACGGGCAGCATTGCCGCGAAACATCAGCCAGCTGCTGGAAGAAACAGTCGTATCATTATCTTTAGCAAATACAGTACCTGCTCCGCCCGGAACAACAATTAAAAAAACCAGGAATAATATAAAAGATATTTTAATAATTTGTTTTTTGATCATTTGAATAAGTTTCTAATTGGATAGGGTAAGCGTCATGGTCATATCGATCGGATAATCAAAATCATTACCATCATGCTGATTATCATTGGGATACTCATTTATAACCGCAGAAACAATAAACCCGATTGAAAAGGGATTCATATCAACTTCATAATTAACATCCTCATACCCGGAAGGAAATCTTGGCGCCAGTATCTCAAAAGACAGCAATGCACCATAGAAAAATCCGGTGGAAAAGTAGGTAAATTCTGATCCGTCATCGCCCATGGGGGTGATATTAACAGAAAGCGTATGAACCTCCTCATCAAGGGCAAACGATGCGACCAGCGCCAGATGAAAAGCATAATTCTCCCAAAAAAGACCGTTATACTCAAAATTGATAGACTGGGACTCTCCGGGATACAGGATGATAAGATCCATGCCGATCCCATTATCGGCTGACCGCTGAGCATCGGCAATATCATAGTTGAAAAATATTAAAAAAAGACTGACTATCATCAGGTGTATAAAGGATTTTTTCATGGTATTTTCTATATTTATTTTTATTTGAATTTGAACCGTTACTACCGGTTTTTCAGGTTATTTTTGAAAAAATTATAAGTAAAACAATAGATTATGTCAATTAATCTTTTGGCTAAATACCTCATATTACACTTCTTTTACATTCACAATCCGTAATTCCATGCACCCGCTTTCTGATAAATCTTTTTTTAAATAAAATAGACGACAATTGGAGCACCAATTCATAATTTTTATTGATATAATGTATAAAGAGTGGTAATATTTCTAATTCTTAACTGAAACATGAAAAATACTTTGAGGAGGATCCCATAGATGAGTAAAGTATGCGAAATTTGCGGTAAAAGAAGACAGGTTGGATTTAATGTCAGCCATGCGCATAATAAGACTAAAAAAGTCTGGCAGCCGAACCTGCAGAAAGTACGCGCATTAAGAAAAGGTGTGGTTAAAAAGATCAATGTCTGCACACGCTGCATCAGGTCAGGCGCAATCCAAAAACCGATCAAATCGACCTACAAACCAGCCGCTTCAAAAAGTGCTTAAGCCCTGTATCTGTTCACACTGATCACACCCTTCACTTTTTTAACTGCTTTTTTAATCAATTCCAGCTGTTCAAGGCCGCTGACCTCTATTCTAAAGAGATTAACGGCTTTTTTGCCTGGCGAGGTCTTCACATTCGCGCCCAGGATGTTCACTTCGGAAGATGAAATAGTCGTTGTAATATCAGCCAGGATACCTTTTTTATCTTCACACTGTACTTCAATCGTCACCACCGCCACATGTTTACCGGCTAAATCCCATTTTGCCTCTATACGCCTGTCACGTTCAATCGCATTCATAAATGAACAGTTTGCTGTATGAACCGTCACACCGCGGCCGCGGGTAATATACCCCTCGATCTCATCACCGGGAATCGGGCTGCAGCATTTTGCAAGCCTCACCATCACACCATCCAGCCCGTCAATTTTAATACCGGACGTATCCCTTTTAACGGGTTTTTTTATAACCTCTTTATTCTTCTTCTCAGTCTTCAAGTCTTCCTGAAGTTCTTTCGGCAGAAACCGGTTTATAATCTGCCGGTGACTTTTAGCTCCCCTTCCGATCGCCTCAAGCAGATCGTCAATACTCCTGATCCCCTCATCTTTCAATTCATCCAGGAAATTACTTTTTTTGATCAGTTTGGTAAAGTTAAGGCTATTTTTTTTAAACTCCCTTTCGCAGATCTCCCTGCCGTTACGAATGTTTTTCTCGCGGTCCTGCTGTTTTATCCACTGCTTTATCTTTGTCCTGGCACGAATGGTTCTAACAAGATTCAGCCAGTCCCTGCTGGGGTTATGGTTGGCAAGCGTCATAATCTCAACCACATCGCCGCTTTTAAGCTGATACTTTAAATTCACGATGTTTCCGTTGACCTTGGCGCCCACACATTTATGACCTACATCCGAATGTATTCGATATGCAAAATCAACCGGAGTTGACCCTTTCGGAAGCTCTATCACCTCACCCGCCGGAGTGAACACATATACTTCATCCGGAAAAAGATCAACACGAAAAGTTTCAAGCAGTTCATGAGAATCTCTCATATCCTTCTGTGTTTCCATGACCTGCTGAAGCCATTCAAACCGATGGTCATCCTTTTGCTCGATTCTTCTGCCTTCCTTGTATTTCCAGTGCGCTGCGATTCCGTGTCTTGCAACCCGGTCCATCTCCCCGGTACGTATCTGTATTTCAATCCTTTGACCGTAAGGACCGATGACGATGGTGTGAAGCGACTGATACATATTTCGTTTGGGGAGAGAGATATAGTCTTTAAATCTTCCCGGGATCGGTTTCCAGATCGAATGCAGAATCCCCAGGACCTCGTAACACTCTTTCCTTGTATCCACAATTATTCTGAAAGCCGTAATGTCATATATCTGACTAAAATCCAGATTTTGCTCTTTCATCTTTTTAAATATACTGTGGATGTGTTTTGGCCTGCCGAGGATCCTGGCATTTATCCCGATCTGTTTTAACTTTTCATCCATAATGGTAATCACTTCCAGAACATACTTTTCTCTCTGTTCGGAAGTCACCACCAGTTCTGATTCGATCTCTGTATAAACCTTCTCATCAAGATAGCGAAGCGAAAGATCTTCAAGCTCTTTTTTGATGAAAAATATACCCAGACGGTTTGCAAGCGGGACATAGATATCCAGTGTTTCCCTTGAAATGGCCAGTTGCCTTTTTGGCGAGATAAATTCTAAAGTTCTCATATTATGGAGCCGGTCAGCTAGCTTGATCAAAATCACACGGATGTCCTTTGACATTGCCAAAAGCATTTTCCTGAAAGTCTCAGCCTGTCTGTCTACACGGCTTTTGTGAGTAAGTTTGCTGATCTTTGTGACACCGTCCACAAGAAAAGAAATTTCATCACCAAACTGCTCTTCCATTTCTTCAATAGTGGCATAGGTATCTTCAACGGTATCGTGGAGAAGTCCCGTGGATACGGTATACTCATCAAGGTTCATCTCAGCAAGGATCATTGCAACAGACAAAGGATGGTTAAGATAAGGCTCGCCTGAAAGCCGGGTCTGGCCATGATGTACCTTTGCAGAATAAATATAAGCCTTTCTGATCAGATCAAAATCTGCCTCGGGATGATATGATGAGACAAACTCAACAATATCATTTATACGGACAATCCTTGGTCTATTCATACCTCAGCCCTTTGCATCATATCAGATACATTCAAGCACGGTAGAAACAGCATCTTCAACTTCAGCCTTTCTGACCTCTCCGGTCTTTCTCATTTTAATATCAATGCTGTTTTCCTTAACAGCAAATTTACCCACGGTCACACGCACAGGAATTCCCACCATATCCGCATCTTTAAATTTGATACCGGCCCTTTCATCCCTGTCATCGATTATCACATCAATGCCCTTTTCAAGAAGTTCCCGGTATATTTTTTCCGCAATCTGCATTTGGCCGTCATCACTGGTATTCACCGGAACAACAATAACTGAAAAAGGTGCGATCGCAGGCGGGAAAATAATGCCGTCTTTATCGTGAGACTGTTCTATCGCAGCTGCAACTGTTCTTCCAACACCAATGCCGTAACATCCCATTACCATTTCAATTGATTTTCCGTCTTCATCAAGATAAACAGCATTCATAGACTTGCTGTATTTAGTTCCCAGCTTAAATATATGTCCAACTTCTATCCCTCTGGTGGTAGACAGAACCTTACCGCATCTCGGGCAGAGATCACCGTCACCGGCCAGTCGAATATCTGCAAACTCACTCACTTTAAAATCACGTTCAAAATTCACATTAACCAAATGAATGTCCTTCTCATTACCGCCGGTGATCATATTGATCCCGCCAATAAGACCATAATCAGCTATAATTCTCACATCCGTCAGTCCCACAGGACCGGCAAAGCCCCTGGGCGCACGGGTCAGTTTTTCAATAAGATCCTCCTCCGCAAGCTCAAGCTCATCGCAGGCAAGCAGGTTTTTAAGTTTTATCTCATTTATTTCATGATCTCCCCTGACCAGTGCAACGAAGGGGCCGTCAGAGCTGTTAAAAACCAGGGTCTTAATCAGTTTTTTCGGCTTCGCTTTTAAAAAGCCGGTGACCTCTTCAATCGTTCTCATATCCGGCGTCTCAATCTTGGTAATCTCCTTAAAATCAGCGCTTGACACTTCCATGTCATCCGGCTTTTTGATCTCAGCCTTTTCTGTATTTGCTGCATAGTCACATTCTGAGCAGGTAACAATCATATCTTCACCGGTCTCTGCAAGAACCATAAACTCATGAGAGAAATTTCCGCCGATCGGACCGCTGTCCGCTTCAACCGGTCTGAAGCTCAGTCCCAGCCTTTTAAATATACGTGAATAGGCCTCATACATTTTCAGATAACTTTCCTCCGCCCCTTTTTCATCTATATCAAAGCTGTAGGCATCTTTCATAATGAACTCACGGGCACGCATAACGCCAAAACGCGGCCGTATTTCATCTCTGAACTTGATATGGATCTGATACAAATTAATCGGAAGCTGCTTATATGAAGAGATCACCCCTCTTACCAGATCGGTGATGACTTCCTCATGGGTCGGCCCGAGACAGAATTCACGGTTATGTCTGTCTTTGAGTCTTAAAAGTTCTTTTCCGTACACATCCCATCTTCCGCTTTCATGCCAGAGCTCGGCCGGCTGAACAAATGGGAGCGTAACTTCCATGGCACCAGACCTGTTCATCTCCTCCCGCACGACCTGAGCAGTCTTTTGGATCACACGTTCACCCAGCGGAAGTGTAGAATAAACACCGGTAGCAAGTTTTCTGATCATTCCTGAACGAAGCATCAGCTTATGGCTGGCTATTTCTGCTTCAGCTGGATCTTCCCGTAAAGTCGGTATTAAAAACTGTGAATAACGCATCTTTTTAAATTATCCTTTCCTGATTGTTTTAAACGCTGAGTCTCTCACTTAGAGTCCGGCGAATTTTTTATTTTACTGATCTGATTTTTCATTTTCAAAAAATTAAGGTTCGCACTACATAATGCGATACAGATATTTTACTCATTCTCAAGTTTTAAAACCTCTGCAAAAAGAGCATCGAACATATCATCTTTAGGAACTTTTTTAATGATCCTGCCCTTTTTAAAAATAACACCGTATTTTTTACTTCCAGCCAGCCCCACATCGGCTTCTTTTGCTTCTCCCGGACCGTTCACCTCACAGCCCATCACAGCCACTTTAAAAGAGGATTTAAAACCTGCAATCTTTTTTTCAATTCTTTGAGCTATCGATATCACATCTGCCTGTTTACGGGCACAGGTTGGACAGGATATGAGCTCAGGCCCTCTTTTACTTAACCCCAGGCTCTTTAAGATCTCAAATCCGGTGGATACTTCCTTTACCGGATCAGCAGACAGGGAAACACGCATCGTATCACCAATACCGCTGGCCAACAGTATACCCAGCCCAACGGAAGACTTTATGGTACCTGAAAAAGCAGTTCCGGCTTCTGTTATTCCGATATGAAGCGGATATTTAGTTTTTTTAGAGAGCAACCGGTAAGCATCAATTGAGGTAATCACATCAGATGATTTAATCGAGACCTTAATATTATCAAAAAACATTTTTTCAAGAAGATCAATATTCCTTAAGGCGCTTTCCACCAGTGCCTCAGCCGTTGGACGCCCGTATTTTTTCAGTATATCCTTTTCAAGCGATCCGGCGTTAATCCCCACACGAATAGGAATCCCGGCGCCGGCAGCTTTTTGTACAACTTTTTCCAGCCTTTTATTATTGCCGATATTACCGGGATTGATCCTTATACAGGCAGCGCCTGAATCAATACTTTTTAAGGCCAGCCTGTAATTAAAATGGATATCCGCAACAACCGGAATCGTCACCCGGCTGACAATATCTCTTAAAACTTCAGCCGCTTCTTCATCGGGCACAGCAACTCTGGCAATATCACATCCTGCCTTTTCAAGTTTTTTTATCTGAGAAACAGTTGCTTTTAGATCCCGGGTATCCGTATTTGTCATGGACTGAACAGACACAGGAGCCCCCCCGCCAACCGCTACCGGGCCCACAAATATTTTTTTAGTCTTTTTTCTTTTCATTTAACAACCATTAACCCTTCGCTATTAACGGATTTTAAGACATCCCAAAATCTCATTGATATGTGAAAGGCGCTTCCCCGCCATATATCCTTTAATACCGTTAATTATTGATACCGGCGCTTTGGGATTCACAAAAAGCCCTGTTCCGATCTGAACCGCCTTAGCACCGCAAATCAAAAACTGTAATGCATCTGAATAATCCGTAATTCCGCCAATACCCACAACAGGAATTGATATTTTATTTACGGTTTCCCATACCATCCGGAGAGAAATAGGCCGGATAGCAGGGCCGGAAAGACCTCCGGTAATATTAGCAAGAGACGGCCTGCACTTATCAATATCAACGACCATACCGGTAAAAGTATTTGTCAGCGAAACCGCATCTGCTCCGGCGGCCTCAACCCGACGTGCAATAGCCGTGATATCCGTAACATTTGGTGTAAGCTTAACAATAAGAGGCAGAGAAGTTACCTTCCGAACCTGTCGGGTGACTTCATCTGCCATTTCAGGATCCGTACCAAATGAAATTCCGCCCTCTTTTATATTCGGACAGGATATGTTTGCCTCAAGAGCATCAACGCCGTCAATCCCGGAAAGCTTCTCTGCAAGTTCGACATAATCATCGATCTTTGATCCATAAAAATTCACCACAACAGCAGTATCATATGTCCGAAGCAGAGGCATCTTATCAGAAACAAAACTTTCAAAACCAATATTTTGAAGTCCAATGGCATTAAGCATCCCTGAAGGTGTTTCTATGATCCTGGGGGGCGGATTACCGGGTGACGGCTCCAGGGATATCCCCTTAGTCACAATAGCACCCAGCATATTAATATCAATGAGAGATGAATATTCTTCTCCATAGCCAAAAGTTCCCGATGCAATCATGACCGGGTTCTTAAGCTTTAATCCGCCAATCGAAACAGAAAGATTTATATCCTTTTCAGCCATAATAATAATTGCCTGTTTTTCCAGTTTCAGTAATTATCCACGGCTAAAAGCCATGGTTTAATCCTATAATCATAAACGTTTGCACTTTTACTGCAACAGTCACCCTTCGCTATTCACCGCACTTCAATTTTTTCCAGTCGATATCAGAGCCATTAAAAACGGGTCCGTCAACACATACCCGTTTATATTTATTAGCCTTTACATATGTAACACAACCCAGGCAGGCACCGACTCCACAGGCCATTTTTTCTTCTATTGACACCTGACAGGGTAACCTGAAAGACAGTGCGGTTTGAGAAATCACCTCCGCCATCCCCAAAGGACCGCAGCAAAAAATTGCCGAATTGAATATACCATCAGAAGAATCTGCTGTTAACGTATCAGCAAGCAGTCCGGTAACAAGGCCTTTCGCCCCCTTACTTCCGTCTTCAGTTGAAGAATAAACCTCACATCCATCAAGTTTGAAAGCATCAAGATCAAATGTTTCCGAAACCGTCTTTGCACCCATAAATATTTTAACTTTAACACCGTTTTTTTTAAGAAATCCTGCAAGGAAAAGTAACGGCGCAATACCCATTCCCCCGCCCACCAGATAAGCCTGTTTAAGATCAGACGATATGAAAAAACCATTACCCAGCGGGCCCAGAATATCAACGGCCCTGCCGATCTCCCAATTAGACATGATCTCTGTTCCCCTGCCCTTGACCTGAAAAAGAACTTCTACAACATCTCCGGAAACACCACAAAGTGTAAACGGACGTCTAAGCAACGGATCCGTATTTTTATCCGGCTGTACCATCACAAAACAACCGGGCCTTGCATTCTCAGCAAGATGCGAAGACTTTAATTTTATCAAAAATATACCTGAAGCTAATTTTGACTTTGAAACAACTTCAGCGATTACAATACCTGCTTTCAAATATGATCACCCCATAAACTCATAAAATTAAAACGGATTATATAAAAACATGTGCGGCATGACACCTATCCGTTAATTACCGGTGTGCATTAACTGACACTTTAAAACGGCTGATAAAACACTGCACAATTACCGGGCTTTTCAATATGGTGATTCACTGCCTGTGCCGCCTCCAAAATATTTACCGATGTCAAGTGACATGATAATCGCATCCTCTTTAGTATCAGAATAGTAACCTTCCCTGACCCCGATTTTAACAAAACCTGACTTTTTATAAAATGCTATAGCCGGATGATTTGACACCCTGACTTCAATAAAAAGATTTTTTGCAGCCTTACCGTAAACGTCATTAATTAAATAATCTATTATCATCCTGCCGAGCCCCCTTCTTCGAAGATCAGAACGGCAGGCTATTTTATTAATGGTACACTCATCAAGAACAGTCCAGGTCGAAACATAGGCAGCAACTTGATCAATTCCTTCTTCAGTGATGATTAAGACAAAGCAGTCTGAATATTCCTGAGTGGCTTCCTGAAAATAAATGGTTTTAGTCCATGGACTGGGAAATGATGCCTTCTCTATCTCACAAACAGATTCAATATGTTCTATT
Organism: uncultured Thermodesulfobacteriota bacterium; assembly: GCA_964387595.1. Classification (GTDB taxonomy): domain Bacteria; phylum Desulfobacterota; class WTBG01; order CAIYCZ01; family CAIRTM01; genus JAHEEI01. Next base: position 23,604 of record CAYLYF010000025.1, read on the forward strand.
CGCATTTTTTCAATACGGACTTGCATATCAAAATATCCCATACCAGTACTCTCGGCTACTTCCCCGGCGGCTTATCATTTTTCAGAATCTCACTTGCTATGCATATGTTTTTACGGCCATACAACATAAGATCTTTTGCAAGCGCTTTTAACTTGTGTCCATCTTCCCGTAGCGTTATCAGCCTGATCAATATCGGAAGATTTACGCCGGTAAGAACTTCAACCCTGCCGGGTTCAAGAAAAGAAAGGCTAAGATTAGACGGTGTGCCTCCAAACATATCCGTCAATATTAGCACCCCTTCATTATCATCAACCTTTTTAACTGCATCAGAAACTTTTTTCAAAGAATCATCCGGAGGTTTCTGAAGATCAAAACTAACTGCTGTAAAATTATCGACTTCACCGACAATCAGTTTTACGACTGACAGAAGTTCTTCTGCCAGATTACAGTGACCTACAATAACAACACCAATCATATGCGCTGACTCCTTAATATTTACAAAAAGCTTCTAAAGTTCACGGTTTCTTACAAAAACTCTTTCCCTGCCCTGTGAAAAAACATTTTTCAAATAACCGGCGACAGCAACTGACCTGTGTTTACCCCCGGTACAGCCCACTGCAACAGTAAGATATGACTTTCCTTCCCGTTCAAAAAGCGGTATTTGAAAAGATAAAAATTCTTCAGTCATTTCCAGAAACTTTTTTGTTTCAGAAAAATTAAAGACGTAATCAACGACCTTCTCATCATTGCCGGTAAGTTCTTTAAGCTCCTCAACGAAATACGGATTTGGAAGAAAACGGACATCAAGAACAATATCCGCATAATGGGGGACACCATATTTAAAACCAAAAGACATAAAGGTTATTGCCATATTCCTTTTTGAGAAATTTTCGAAATACTCCTCACAAACCTTTGTCAGCTGATGCACATTCAGATCTGTTGTATCAATCACTGAATCGGCCTGACTTTTCATTTCAGAGAGCATCTCTCTTTCCGCCTTGACACCATCCAGTACAGAGCCTCCGTCAACAGAAGGATGATGTCTCCTTGTTTCGCTGAATCTCTGGATCAGAACATCATCTGAGCATTCCAGAAAAATAAGCTTTATATGATACCCTTTAGTTTCCAGTCTCTTTAATGTGGGCTTAAATTTGTCAAGAAAAGCTCTGCTTCGAGCGTCCACAACAAGAGCAACACGGGATATGTCGTCGGAGGAGCTATGACACAGATCAATAAACTTTGGCAGAAGCAGTATCGGCAGATTATCAACACAGAAAAAGCCCAAATCTTCCAGCGTCCGCAGCGCGGTACTCTTGCCGGAGCCGGACAGACCGCTTATTATTATTATACTGACCTCTTTCATAGGCAGTTAAAACCCCGCAGCAGGGCGGGACCGTTAAAATAGAAAAGGGGTTACAGACTTAACTCATGAAGACAGATTTTCATCCTTATCAATAATAATGCCAAGTAAAGATTCCGCATCCAAAGCCGTTAAAAGGTTATTTTTAAAATCTTTTTCTCTTAGCATTCTAGAAAGTCTGGCCAGAGCTTTTAGATGAAGACCGGCCGAATCCGCTGGAGCCACAAGAAGAAAAACCAGGCACACCGGCTTACCGTCAATTGCATCAAAATCAATCCCCTCACCGCTTTTACCAAATAAGAGTATAATATTATCCAGGCCGTTCAGCTTTCCGTGGGGTATGGCTACACCATCACCGATCCCGGTACTGCCTAATTTTTCTCTTTCCAGAAGGGCCTTCAGCAGCTCATCTTTGTTTATCTCCGAATTATTAAGAGCGAGGCATTCAACAAGTTCTTCAAGCACCTGCTTTTTTGTCCGGCCTTTAAACTCCGGTATTATAAAATCCTTGTTGATCAGTTCATTAAATTTCATTGTTAGATTTCTCGTCAAATATTCTAGCTTACAGGATGTGAACTAAAGATCTATTGATTCTCAGGTTCAATAAGTCCAAGATCACCATCCCTGCGTTTATATAAGATATTCACTTTTTCAGACCCTGAGTTTCTGAATACCAAAAATTCATTATCTATTAAATTTATGTGTTCGATTGCCTCGGCAAGTGACATCGTCTCAACAACAACACTCTCGGTCCTTATGGCTTCATCTTTGTCCGTATCGCTTATACCATCTGCAGACAGGATATTATGTTTGGCTTTCCTGTGCTGATCCTTGTGGCTGGTAAGTTTATCTTTATATTTTCTTGCCTGACTTTCTATTTTATCCATAACAAGATCAATTGCAGAATACATATTGTCTTCGGATACTTCTTTAGCCGTTATTTTGCCTTTATTAACATTCACAATAACTTCAGCAATATGCCTTCTTTTCTCCAATGAGAGAATCACATGTGATTCTCTAAGATTAGGCACATACCTTTCAATTTTTGAAACCTTCTCTTCTGAATAGGTTTTTAAAGCGTCATTTGGCTCAAAGTGTCTAAATGTTACTGTCAATCCCATAATAACTCCTTTAAAAAATAGTTTATATATGAGTCCTTCTTCTTGAGGAAGAAAGAATGCCCAGCATCTCCCTGTATTTTGTTACCGTCCTGCGGGCTATACTTATACCCTGCTGTTTAAACACATCCGCTATTTCCTGATCACTATACGGCTTTTTAGAATTCTCACTTTCAATAAGCTCTTTCATTCTATTCTTAACGCTCTCAGAAGCGATTGATTCACCGCTATCAGTGCTCAGTCCGCTGTTGAAAAAATACTTCAGTTCATATATTCCCTGAGGCGTATAAACATACTTGTTTGTCGTCACCCGGCTAATATTGGATTCATGCATCTCAATATCTTCGGCCACATCTCTTAAGACAAGCGGTTTTAAATGCGCTGGACCATAATCGAAAAAATCACGCTGAAATTTAATAATGCTCTTCATCACATTTACGATGGTACTCTGACGGTGGTAGACACTTTTCACCAGCCATACCGCTGATCGGATCTTCTCCTGTATATATTCTTTGGCTTTATCAGAATTCACATTGTTGTTTGACAGCATTCTTTTATAAAAAGAATTGATCTTAAGTTTAGGCTGCCCGTCTTCATTTAAAACAACAGCGTATTCATCTTTAACCTTATAAACATAAATATCCGGGGTGATATACTGGGTATCATTATCATTATACGCCTTACCCGGCCGGGGATCCATATCCGCTATAACGCCACAGGCCGTTACAACCTCTTTTAATGATACCTGAAGGCTCTTTGCAATAATCTGATATTTTTTTCTCTCAAGATTTTTAAGATGCTCGGTAAGGATTTGCTTAATCAGCGTATTATTACCCGTCAGCAACTCCGCCTGAACCAGCAAACACTCTTGAAGATCAAGTGAAGCGACGCCCACAGGATCAAAACTTTTAATCCTGTCGCGTATTTTCTCAACAAGCTCACACTCAGCGCCTGTGGCAGCAGCAACCTCCTCTACCGATGCTTTAAGATACCCATCCGGATTCAGGTTGCCGATAATATTCTCTCCGATCTCCATCTCTTTATCATTTAGATCCTGAAGCCTTAACTGCCACAAAAGATGATCAGAAAAAGTATCCTCCCTTGTGATGATCGAATCATACTGTTCCTTGTCCTCACCGCCGCCGGTATAAGTACCCGTAGAAGGTCTTATAGAACTATCAACAAAATCCTTCCAGTCAAACTCATTCTTCATCTCCGGAATTTCAACATTCGTATCCGCAACAGTTACAGGTTCATCCTTTTCAGAAACCGGTTCACTCTCCTCAGACTCCATCTTTTCATCCAGTACGGGATTCTCATCGATCTCCTGCCTGATAAGATCTGTCAGCTCAAGCCTTGAAAGCTGAAGCAGTTTTATTGCCTGCTGCAGCTGCGGAGTCATTACAAGCTGCTGGAAAAGTTTCAACTGCTGTTTAAGTTCAAAAGCCATATTTACCTGTAGCAACATTCTGAAGTTTTGCCTAGCCATTCTTTATTCAGGCTAAATACGATAACGGTCACACTGCCATGCTGTCTAAGTTCTACATGCTAAAGTTTTCACCCAGATAAATGCTTCGGGCTTTACTGCTTTGTATGATTTTTTCCGGTTCGCCTTCTTCCAGTATTTTGCCTTCATATACAATGTAAGCCCGGTCACAAATACACAGGGTCTCCCGGACATTATGATCAGAGATAAGAACACCAATACCTTTTAATGTAAGTTTACTGATTATATTCTGTATTTCCTGAACTGAAATCGGATCCACACCTGTAAAAGGCTCATCAAAAAGTATAAACGCGGGTGATGTTACCAGAGCCCTTGTTATCTCCACCCGTCTTCGCTCTCCACCGGAAAGCAGATATGCTTTTCTTTTAGCAATGTGAGAAATATTAAGTTCTTCAAGATGCTCATGGAGCCTTTCCATCATTTCTTCACGGCTGATGGGCAGCGTCTCTAGAATTGCAAGGATATTTTCTTCAACGGTAAGCTTCCTGAATATCGACGGTTCCTGTGGAAGATAGGTTATCCCCTCTCTGGCTCTTACATACATGGGGTAATTTGTGATCACTTCATCGTTGTAAAAAACGTTTCCACCGTCAGGTTTGTAGATACCGACAAACATATAAAAAGTGGTGGTTTTGCCGGCTCCATTCGGACCCAGCAGACCGACGACTTCACCCTTTTTAACATTCAGTGAAATACGATCAACGACCCTTTTCTTACCGAAACATTTTACCAGCCCTTCTGACCGTAGACATCCCATTTATACGCTATTACTCCCCGCCACCTTTATCGTTAATCACTATATAAATTATAGTATATTTATTACTGTTAACAAATCAACAAACCTATATTTTTAAAATCAGGTATAAAAACAACAACTTAAAACATACCGTATCCATCAGCGTCCGGATTTTCCAGGATATATTGTTGCATTCACTCTTGACTCCGGACCGCCCTCAACAACGCTCCTGTCCTCCTTTAAAAACACGGTTATCTTTTTTCCCTGAATAACATTATCACCCTGCCATACCCTTGGATTTCCGGTTACAACGATCTTCTGGTCCTGACTATGGAATATGATTTTCTTTCCTGTTGCGATCCTTTCACCCTGGGTGACCTTTACATTTCCGGTTGCCGTTATTTTCTTTAAGTCACCCCCTTCGGTATATAATACATCCATCTTGTCAGCAAAGAAAACAATATCTCCCTGACGGGCGACGACATTACCGTTAAAAATTATTCTGTTTGCACTGTTGTCATACTCAAGCGAATCAGCATTTATATTAACCGGCTTATCGAATTTAAAGGAACTTTTTTTTGATCTCTTCTTTGGTTTTGCAATTACCTCTTCCGAGACATTTTCTTTAACCGGGGCATCTGATTCTTTAAGATCGGTCTCATCGATTTCCTGTTCAGCAGCTTTATTAGTCCCTATATCACTTGAATTTTTTGAGCCGAATTCTTCTTCAAGCTCATCCTCAAGAGATAATTTTTTTTCACCGGATTTAATCTCGACTTGATCACCCGCCGGTTTTCGCTCAACAGGCAGATCCTTTTTATCCTCACCGATCCCGCTCTCCATTGCAAAAATAAAATCTTCATCCATTTCAGCAGAAGATTTTGTTTTTGTCTTCATCCTTTGTGAAGGAGGTATATATTCTGCTTTATCCAGGATCTCAAGCTCAACTTTACCGGATAAAACCTCTATAAGGGTTTCAGCATCCGTTCCCTCAGCAAACGATTTCGCGTACCCTTCAGGCGAAAAGTTATTAAAAAGCTGAACATCTATACTGGTGTTTTCATTGATGCGGGTGACACTGCCGAACAAGACATAATTCGCATCAAGCAGCTTTGCTATCTCACGAAGACGCTCTGCATTAAGGGTGCCGTCTTCTTTCTTCACCACTTTAATGACATCGTCCATATCACTGGTAAAGATATAAGGATTAAGAACAAGCTTTTCTGAAAGCATCACAGCAAAATCTTTTCCCAGCCCGGTTTCATCAGCAGCGCTGAAAACTTCAAAGGGAATGACAGCCACTTTTACCGGTATTCCTTTCTGCGCACTAGACGTTTGAGAAAGAAAAAGAGTGATTATAATTACCAGCAGATAAACTAAATTATTTTTTCTTTGCATTTTGTGAAGCCCTCACTTTGTCAAGGATCAGCATTTTCTTATCTTCCAGGTTTATGATAACGCCAACGCCATCGATTGAAATGTTTCCCCGCTTTATCGATATTTTATCATTTGTTGTCATTATTCTTTTTTGATGATTATACCGTAGAGTCTCTGTCCGGAGTTCTGTACTGTCAGGCAAAACGCCCACGACCTGACCGTTTATTTCTATATCGCGGGTTTTTGTATTATACTCACCCGTATTTCCAGTCAAACGATATATTTTACCATCAGAGTAAAATGATACGTCAACCCCTTCAAGCAAAAGGCGTTCCCTGTCCTTATAATACATGGCGGAATCAGCCTTAAGATCCCACATTTTTATATTGTTTTCATTTACCGTGTTGTAATTAACATTTTTCAGTTTTATGTTTGCATGATCAGATGCAGCATCCTCCTGCAACTTTTCCGGAACCACCTCTTTTTTTCCGCGATCCTTAAGCGCTGTTCCAACAACCAGAAATATTACCAATATGGCAAAACACAAAAGAACGGTCCGGGCTTTTTCTATCCTTAACATAAACGTCCTTTTGAATTATCTTCCAACCTTTTCTGCAAACCAAAAGTTATAGCAGTGGATTGATTATCACCAATATTACACAAGACCGGCTTTCAGTATATCATGTAAATGAACAACTCCACTGATCTTTTTCCGGTTTTCATCAGCAGGTATAAATAGTGATGTTATTGAATAGTCTTCCATTACCTGAAGCGCTTTGGCCGCAAGATCTGATTTTGAAATAAGCTTTGGCGTCGTCGTCATAACTTCTTTTACCCGGGTTGAGAGAAAATCCTGTTTTTTTTCAATACCGCGACGAATATCTCCATCGGTTACAATCCCAACCAGTTCATCCTTACGGTTACAGACAGCAGTCATTCCAAACCGTTTTGATGTCATTTCAAGCAGCGTATTTTCCATCGAATCATCTTCATAAACAACGGGGACAGCCTCCCCCGAGTGCATCAGATCTTCAACTTTCAACAGAAGCTTTTTTCCCAGAGCACCACCTGGATGAAGAACGGCAAAGTCATCTTCACTGAACCCCCTTTCCTCAAGAACGGTCACAGCCAGCGCATCTCCCATCGCCATCGTCGCAGCAGTACTCGCAGTAGGGACAAGGCCAAGCGGACAGGCTTCCTCCTTTACACCTATATTAAGCACCGCATCCCCGTTTTTAGCTAAAGTTGAGTTCACATTACCTGTCATCACGATCAGTTTTAGGCCCTTCCGTTTAATGAGCGGCAGGATACGGATCACTTCCTCTGTCTCTCCGCTATTAGAAATAGCAATAACAACATCCTGTTTTGCAATCATCCCCATATCTCCATGGATCGCTTCCGCAGGATGAAGGAAAAAAGCAGGTGTCCCCGAACAGGCCAGTGTGGAGGAGATCTTGTTTGATACTAATCCTGACTTACCCATCCCTGTAACAATAACCTTTCCTTTACAAGCCAGTATCATATCAACGGACCGGTTAAAATCTTCGTTTAATTTATCCCTGAGGTCCAGTACTGCCTCCGCTTCAATTTCAAGTATTCTTTTTGCTCTATCAATCACAATTACAATACTCCTCTATCCGAAGTGCGGCATCTTTGCCGCGCCCTGTCTAAAATACACATCGGGATCTTAAATACGTGAACGTTTACGCTACAAATCATAAAATCAAATTAAATTATCTAAATCGTCCCGCGATGCGCGCGGGAAACTACACTATATTAAGGTGAATTCCTTTTTTCGGATATAGAAACGACCTGAACCAAAAGTTTTTTCAGATCTTCCAGCCTCAGTGAATTCGGACCGTCGCATAATGCCTCTTCAGGTGATTCATGGACCTCCAGAAAAAGGCCATCGATCCCCACAGCAGCCGCTGCCTTTGAAAGGGGCGCCACAAATCTGCTTTCACCGCCTGAGACATTTCCCCTGCCTCCGGGAAGCTGTACACTGTGAGTCGCATCGAAAACTACCGGACAACCCATCTCCCGCATGATGATCAGAGAACGCATATCAACAACAAGGTTGTTATATCCAAATGAAGATCCTCTTTCCGTTAATAAAATATTGCTGTTCCCGACAGACCCGGCTTTTTCAATAACAGATCGCATATCACCCGGCGCAAGGAACTGCCCCTTCTTAATATTAATCGTCTTTCCTGACTCTGCCGCTGCAATCACCAAATCTGTCTGCCTGGACAAAAAAGCGGGTATCTGTAGAATATCAAGAACCTCTGCGGCCGGCTTAATCTCTTCCACGGTATGAACATCTGAGATTATCGGTACCCCGATAGTCTCTTTAACCCTGGACAATATCTTAAGCCCCTCTGTAAGTCCGGGTCCGCGGTATGAGAAAATTGATGTCCTGTTGGCCTTATCATAGGATGCTTTAAACACAAAAGGAATATCCAGTTCAGCTGTTATCTCTTTTATTTTTTCTGCCAGCTCAAGAGTCTTATTCTCATCCTCGATCACACACGGACCGGCTATCAAAACCAGGGGATTGTTTCCACCGATCTTAAAATTTCCTATAGTTACTTCATTGACTGATGTCATATTTATTAATAAACAAAATATTAGATTAGAAAACTACCTTAGAAAAATATTTTAAAAACATACTACTTTTACAAACAAAAAAGCTACCTTTTCTTTTTACAGGCAGCTGCAATGAAAGCCTTGAACAGCGGATGCGGATCAATCGGACGGGATTTAAATTCCGGATGAAACTGACATCCTAAAAACCATGGATGATCCTCTATCTCAACAATCTCCATAAGCGAAGCATCTTTACATACACCCGACATCTTAAGGCCGCCTTTTTCAAGGGTCTCCCTGTAATCATTATTAAATTCATACCGGTGCCGGTGTCTTTCCATAATATTATTTTTTTTGTAAGCTTCAAAAGCATTTGACTTTTCAACAAGCTCACAGGGGTACTCGCCCAGCCGCATGGTTGCTCCATAATCAGAGTTTTCATCTCTTACCTGTATTTCCTGAGTTTGATAATCAAACCATTCTTTTAAAAGCAGAATAACAGGGTGTTTGGTTTTTGGATCAAATTCCATACTGTTTGCGCCCTCAAGGCCGCATACATTCTTTGCAAACTCAACCACAGCCAACTGCATGCCGAGACATATTCCAAAAAACGGTATTTTATTCTCTCTTGCATAACATATCGCTTCGATCTTTCCGGATATTCCCCGATCCCCGAATCCGCCGGGAACAAGAATCCCATTCACATCATCAAAGAAAGATTCACATTTATCTGATGTTATGGTCTCTGAATCAATATATTTAAGATTGACCTTGGCATTATTCGCTATTCCGCCATGGAAAAGTGCCTCATTTAGACTTTTATATGAATCAACAAGATCAACATACTTACCCACAATTGCGATAGTTATGTTCTTTTCAGGCTTTTTAATAACGTTTACGATATTCTCCCACACCTCCATACGGGGGGCGCGGGTCCATATATTTAACAGCTCAACCACTTTTTCATCAAGACCTTCCCTGTGAAAATTTAAAGGAACTTCATAAATAGAGGAACAGTCTTTTGCTGTCACAACACAGTCCCTTGAAATATTACAGAATAAAGCGATCTTATCTTTAATCTCCTGGGGCAAAAATCTGTCAGAACGGCATATCAGGATATCAGGTTGGATACCTATCTGAAGAAGTTCCTTCACACTATGCTGAGTCGGTTTTGTCTTAAGCTGACCGGCAGCGTTGATAAAAGGAACCAAGGTAAGATGAACATAAATTGCACTATTTCTTCCCACATCAATTTTGCACTGTCTTATTGCCTCAAGAAAAGGAAGAGACTCAATGTCACCCACGGTCCCGCCAATCTCAATTATCGCAACATCAACATCTTCCCCAACCTGCATGATCTTCTCTTTTATTTCACCGGTAATATGAGGGATGACCTGAACCGTGGCACCCAGATACCCGCCTTTTCTTTCCCGGGTGATGACAGCATCATATATCTGCCCGGTGGTAAAATTATTTTTGCTTCCCATCCTTGCAGTTGTAAAACGTTCGTAATGACCCAGATCCAGATCAGATTCTGTTCCGTCATCCGTAACAAAAACCTCTCCATGCTGCAGCGGATTCATGGTTCCGGGATCGACATTAATATAGGGATCAAGTTTTAAAAAGGTGACTTTAAGTCCCCTTGCCTCAAGCAAAGCACCAAGGGAAGCTCCAGCAATTCCCTTTCCAAGGGAAGAAAGAACACCGCCGGTAACAAAAATAAACTTTGATTTCATCTTTTTGACTTCATTTTCCATAGCTAAAATCCAAATCCTTATTAATATTTACCATTCATTAGTTTTTCCACCTTTAAAATGTCGTCCGGGACATCCACTCCAACGGGATGGTATTCTGTTTCTTTCACCTTTATTGAATAACCGTTTTCAAGAATCCTCAACTGCTCCAGTTTTTCCGCCTTCTCAAGTAAAGAATCATCCATTTTGGGTATTTCAAACAGAAAATCCTTTCTATAAACATAAAGCCCAATATGTCTATAAAAGTCAACCTCATTGTTTTTATCCCTGTCAAAAGGGATTGCAGAACGTGAAAAATAGATCGCAAAATCATTAATGTCAGTTATTACTTTTACAATATTAGTATCTGATATTTCTTCAGTTTTAAGAATTTTGGTCTTAAGTGTGCCCATCGGAATATTGCTGTCCTTTATAAGCGGTAACACAGCATCCGCAATAGCACCGGCAGGCAGCACCGGCTCATCTCCCTGTACATTTATGATAAGCTCCGCATCAATATCTTGAGCGGCTTCTGCGATCCGGTCGGTTCCGGTCTCATGCCCGGATGAAGTCAATACCGCTTTACCGCCAAATCCATTTACAGCACTTATGATCTCCTCATTATCCGTTGCAACTACGGTCAGATCAACCAGATCACAGCTGGCTGTATTTTCATAAACCCATTGTATCATGGGTTTACCCTTTATGAGGGCCAGAGGTTTACCCGGAAAACGGCTAGAGGCAAACCTGGCTGGAATGATCGCAGCACACTTCATAAATTGTCCTTCAGACAGTTAAAAGTACTTAAAGTTAAAAAAACCGTAACCTTTTTCAGCACATGAATTCGTCAGCTCACTTAAAGTACTTTAGACACTTTAAGTACTTGAGTACATTTTTTTATCTAAGACCTGAAAGTTCATCTTTTCCTCTTACTTTAAGAACAGACTTAACCGCGATCAGAAGAATAATAAAAGCCAATACTAGAATAAGCACTCCCAGATATGGGGGAAGAATAAACAGAAGTATTGTTTTGTGCATCATCATTTTCAAAAAACCTGCTTTTTTAATATCATTAAGAGCAACAAGAGGATAATTTTTGATCTCCCTGCCGTTTAAAAGCACCTTTAGATCCCCTATTTTCTGTCCCTTTTCAACCGGTGCATAGATCATCTCAGGAAACTGTTTTTTGATCTGTATCTCTCCCTTTGCCTCTCTTGGAACAGTTATTGATGCAGCATTTAAAATACCCAGCGAAAGCTCACGTGTTTCACCTTTCCATACAGGTATGTTTGCTATGTTTTTTTCAGGGGTTACAACCTTAATGGTATTAAAGTTCCTGAAACCGTAGTTAAGCAGTTTTAAGGCAGTATTTTCTCTTTCCCTTTCACTGCCACTTCCCATTACCACAGCAACAAATCTATCTCCATCCTTTGGTGCAGTCGCCACAATATGGAAGCCTGCCTTTGAAAACCAGCCTGTTTTGAGGCCGTCAACACCGTAATCAAGCCAGAGAAGTCCGTTTCGATTGGGCTGGGAAATTTTATTAAATGTCATCTTTTTGATGCTGTGATACTTCAAAGCATCAGGATGGTGTTTAATATAATAGACTGCTAAAAGTGCGATATCCCGGGCAGTGGTTATCTGGCCTTCAACAGGAAGTCCGTGACTGTTTTTAAATAAGGTATTTTTCATACCGATAAGCGCAGCCTTTTCGTTCATTCTTTCAGCAAAAACCTCTTCAACACCGGCAATATGTTCTGAAACCGCTACACAGGCATCATTTGCAGATACAACAGCTATTCCCTGAAGCATCGTTTCAAGAGACGCTGTTTTGCCGACCTCAAGAAACATCCTTGATCCTTTTGTTTTCCATGATTTTTCACTTATTCGGACCTCATCATCAAGGTTTATAAATGCATCATCCACGGCATCAAAAGCCAGGTTGAGGGTCATCAGTTTAGTCAGGCTTGCCGGCGGTATCCGCATATCAGGGTTCTGTTCAAAAACAACCTGTCCTGAATTCACATTAATTAAAACAGCTGATTTGCATTTAACCTTAAAAGACGGGCGGATCTCTTTTTTTGCAAATACAGGATCAGCACATAACAAGATTAAAAGAAATAAGTACACTGACACCGAAATAAAGCCGGTCGTTTTCATATTACACACCAATATTAGATATTTTGTAAATTTAAAAAATTATAATTTAAATAGGTGACTATGGCAATAAAAAAGAAATTTTTTATCTGATGATAAAGAATAATATAATTTACTTTACCATATTTTAACATAATAAATGCTGTTTTTTACCAAACATATCGACATTCAAAAAAGATGCCAATAATATCACATCAAATCGTCTTTATTATTCTCTTGACGAAAGTCTACTTTCTGCACGACAATATAAAATAGGGTTATAAAAACAAACGACAACCTGAAAATAGAAAATTCATCAATGGATTCAACAAATCATAACAAAATCCTGAAAAACATTAATCACCTTATTGAAGCATCTAAAAATATACTAATCGTTGTCTCAAAACCAATAGACCCTGACTGCATCGGTACAGGACTCTCGCTAAAATGGTTTTTATCTGAAAATGGAAAGAAAACTGATATCGTCAGGTTCATCAATATCCCCCAGGAAATGGTTTTTTTTCCGGATATCAATAACATCACTCAAATAGACAATGAACTGCTGGATTTTAATATCTATGATGCAGTCATCCTTGTTGACGGCTGCGACTGGGCCCAGTTTTTTGGAGATAACTGGCAGGAAATTCTTAACCCTATTGATAAAAACAAGATCATTAACCTCGACCATCATATCCCCGGAAACATTCAGCAGGCTGTTCCGGATAATTGCCTGATTAAAAGCACCTCCTGCACAGGCCAGCTTCTGTTTGAACATTTTATTGAACCGTCAAACATAAAATTAACAAAGTCTGTTGCAGAATATCTGTATCTTGCCCTTCTCTATGATTCCGGAAATTTCAAATATGAGATTTATCCGGGTCAATATTTATTTGCAGAAAAACTTATTAAAGCGGGTGTAAACCATGCCAAAGCTATGGACATCAACTACGATAAAAAAGAGGTCGATTTTATGGTCTGGGCCATTGAGCATACCGAGTTCTTCCCGGAACTAAAGCTCAGCATGCTCGTCATCAGTAAAGACTTAAGCCTTGAATTGCAGAATAAGATCGGGGAAAACTGGTCTGACTTTGACAAATTTTACAAGGAGGCTATTGAAAGGCAGATCAGAGGTTTTAATTACGGAATCATCCTTATCGAAAACAGTGACGGCATTATCAGACTGGGATGGCGCACCCGCAATTACGGTGAGTCCCTAAGCATCGCTGAAATAGCCCGCAGCTGCGGTTTTAATGCGGGCGGACACCGAAATGCAGGCGGAGGAAGATTTAACGGAAAAATCGAGGATGCAAAAGAAAATCTCCTGAATGAATTTAAAAAACGAATAAATACTTAAAGGACTTCACCGCCCGCTTCGCTCGACACAGAGTACGCAGAGAAAGACTAAGGGTTAAAACAAAAAACTAATGTCATTGCGTGTTTAACATGAGCTTTCCCCTGGCTTGAACAGAGGGAATCCATAAGTTATATGATTAAAGGTCTGAATCATTACAGGCTGTCAAATAGGCTTTTTTTGCACCACAACATCTCAGCAGTAAAAATTATTAAATAATATTACACAAGGACCTCTAATGGGAAAAATAATCGTACCTCAGGCAAATGAAAAAGAAAATTCGGCTTTTAAAATGGGCGGCATTACCCTGATCGAATCAATCAGTGAACAGGACTTCCTCGACCATGTGGTCGGCTTTTTAAACGAGCACAATGTTCTTCATCTGGCAACCTGCAAAAACAATGAACCCAGATGCACACCCATTGAATATTTCAATAAGGGTTTAACCGTCCATATGTTCTGCGAAGGCGGGGGCAAAATGGCTAATTTAAAAGCAAATTCCATGGTCTCCTATTCAATTGCAGACCCTTACCATCCGGCAGAAGATTTTTTCGGTGCATCCGGTCTACAGGTCTGGGGAAAAGTAGACTTCTTTAAAAAGAATGATGATGTGGAAAGATTCCTTAAGATACAGAAGCATGCAAGAACCATGCAGGGACTTGAGGACCAGGGACTGGATGAAGCGGCTAATTCCTACAACTTTAATGTCTTAAGCATTGAACCTTACAAGATCAGACGTCTCTGTTACCGCAAAGGTTTTCGGGGGGTTGTCTGGAAAAAAGATGAATAGATTTATGATGGTCCTTAAAAATCTCTATCTAAGCTGAAAAAACCATTATGGTTGCCGCATTGTAAAGCATCATTACTCTGTAAGTCTTGATATATTTTCAAAGATGGGATTATACATCGAGGCCTAACACGCCTTAACCCTTCAAAATTACGTTAGTTTTGGTGTAAATCATTTGTATACACCAACCCCTTTGAGTTGATAAAAAAACTTGGTTCTTCAACAAAATCTGTGGGTAACTTTTTAGTATTTATTATAGAAGGCAAAGTTAAAACAGTTGG
>CAYLYF010000026.1:0-38439 GCA_964387595.1 uncultured Thermodesulfobacteriota bacterium
GATGATGGGCATTGCACAGCGCGTGGGTACAATCGATTTTATAGTATGGCTTCCATGTTAACAGTTGAATATCGACCCTTCGCTGACGGGTATATGAAGCTGGTCGGCAAAGTAATCTTGTATGCGGTTATAGGGGATAAGCTGAAATTGCGACAAATAGACCGAATGGGCTTTGAGATCTTTACCATACTGAACCGCTTTTTTGACACCCTCAGGAAAAGAGGCGACAAATTGCTTGCCATTGGCATCTTCCAGTATCTGAGCCCGGTATTCGGTTACGACTCTGGAGATATCGATATCGAACACTTGACGGGATTCAAATCCCACCTGCCGGTATTGCCCGGCAGGCAGTTTACGTCGATCGACTTTTATCTCTTTAATTTTATCAGGGTCATCAATCTTTTTCAGCGTTGTGCCGACATGGCCTTTTTGGCCGCCAGGTTTTTTACCCGTTTTACTTTTTGGTTTCTTTTTCCTGTTTGGATCGCTCGACGGCGGTTTGCTGCTGTTTGTGCTATTTAAATTTAAACGATTAGCAAGCAAGGTGATTATCAGGATCATTATTTCGAACATTGATTGGGTGGCTGCTGACAGATTCTTGTCTTCATTAACAAGTCGCCGAGCTTTTTCACTCGTGGCCTCGATATCAATGTTTTCGATCTTCATCCGGTTGCGTTCCAGCGTGATTGACTTAACCCACTATAACACAGGTTTTGAAACCGATATTTTTCGTCCTGAAATCGCTCCTACCGCCTTCAATAAAAAGGGTTGGGGATGGTGCGCTTGTTTAAAAAGATGCTACGAAGAGCTACTAATGGCCCCGATACCCAGTATATCCAAAGCTGTCATCCTAAGGTAAATTTACGAGTTTTTCCAAAAAACCTTGTCAATTACTTTTTGCTACTTTTTTAACTTTTTTTCCGTAATACACTGAGTCGTTACGAAAAATCTTTGAAGCTCTAACCGTTAATGTAAGGTTAACTGTCGATTTTTATGTAAACCTTTTCACCTCCCAACCGAAGATAAAACCTTTCCTCGGCATCCTGCTCAAAATATTCTGCTATCCGGTAATAGGTTTTTCTTAAGAAACGTGCGGGAAAATTACCGTCTTTGATTCGGCAATAAGGAATGTTGTTTTTATTAATATAAAAAGATTCCAGATCAAGAGACTCTATTGTTTCATCGTTAATCTGTATTTTTAAAATATTTTCTTCTTTTACAGCATCAACCACAACAAAAGGCGTGTCTTCAACAATAACCGGACTTGTTTCCTGATCAATCCTGAGCAGATAAGCTCCCGTATGATCCTTTTCTAGACTCTTGTTAAAAAGAAGAAAAACTTTTCTGTTTATAATTGGAGCACTGTTATAAAACCAGTTTCCTTCTTTATCAATCCGTATTTCATTTTCAGTGTCTGGTTTTTTACCGGTCACATTTTCTTCCTTTTTAAGCAGAAGGAAAAAGCGTCGTGTCTACTTTTATCTCAACCTGTTCTTTCAGCTTTTCCATATACCGGTTAAATCCGTCCGCCTTTTTCTTTTGAAGCAGCCGGTTAATGACATTGCTTTTTTCTTTCTCAAAACTGAAGGTTTCCGGAACACCCCTTTCTTTGAGCTTTATCAGATAAAATCCGTTTTCTGCTTTATATGCGGCAGAAACATATGCTTTTTCTTCGCTTAAACTGAAGATCTCATTTTTAAGTTCTTTGTCCACGCCGATTCCGGGAACATAATCTCCCATTCTTTTAAGCTCTGTCTTTTCTATCTTAAGCTCTCCTTCTTTTTCCAAATATTTCCAGCTTTTGTTTTCTTCTTTAAGCTGAGAAAGAACAGACGTCGCCCAGACGCCGGTTTCGGCCATTCTCTTTTTATCTCTGACTTTCATTTCAACCCGATCTTTGATCTTTTCAATTTGAGGAATATGCTGTTCCTGTCTGTCTTCCATCTTAACCAGATAAAATTTCTGACCGATGGCAAAAACCGGAGCAAGGTCTTCCTTTGAAAGAGCAAAGGCTGTTTCTGAAAAAGTCTGTTTTTCAGGCGTATCTTCTGAAGACTGTCCATAGGCAAAATAACCGGATTCCTGCAAATTAAAATCATTCTTTTTGGCATAGGTAGTAAGGTCTTTGCTCTTAAAAAGCCGGTTAAAAGCTCTTTTTGCTTCTTTTAAAACCAGCCTTCTTGCTTTTTCCTTTTTAAGCTCTTTTTCTATTTCACTTTTTACCTGCTCAAGGGGTTTGACGCCGGCTTCTTTAACGTCTTCTATTTTGATAATATGAAACCCAAACGGTGTTTTGACCACAGGGCTGAGTTCTCCGGGCTTTAATGAAAAAGCCATCTTTTCAAAAGGTTTTACCATTGTGCCTCTTGAGAAATAACCCAGGTCTCCGCCTTTTTCTGCAGAAACCGTGTCTTCGGAATACTGTTTGGCCAGTTTTTCAAAATCTGCTCCGCCATTGATTTCTTCAAGTAATTTCTCCGCCCTTTTCCTTATCTTTTCTTCTTTTTCCGGTTTCGCATTTTCTTTGACTTTCAAAAGAATATGGCGAGCACTTATCTGTTCCTCCTGAGAAAACTGATAGGGGTCAAGCTGATAATAATCTTTGATCTCCTGTTCCGATATTTCCACCTTTTTCTCAAAAACATCCGGGTCAAAAACCATGTATTTAACTTTTACTTTTTGCGGAATCGTAAAGTCTTCTTTGTTCTTTTGGTAATATGCATTTAGCTCCTCTTTGGAAACAGGTATCTCTTTTTTTATTTTTGAGGGTGTAAATTTAATATATTCAATTTTAACCGTTTCCCCTTCCAGGGCAAAAGCATCCGTTATCTCTTTTTCGGAAACCTTAACCGAACCGGTTACCATTTTTTCAAGAGCGCTGACAAGCAGTCCTTCTTCCTGTTGTTTTTCAAAGTCTGTTGCTGACATCGCATAATAACCCAAAACTTTTTCGTAAGCCTGCTGACTAAAAACCCCGTTTTCCTGAAAAGCCTGTGTTTTTACGATCTCTTTTCTGATATCTTCCTTTGAAACACCCAGATTAAGCCTTTTTGCCTCCAAAAGGAGAACTTCTTTGTTAATCAGCTGTTCAAGAACCTGCTGTTTTAGACCCAGCTTTTCTATCATTTCGTCTGAAAGCTGGTCTTTGTATATTCTCGCATAAAACTCCAGCATATTTTTATATGCTGTCTGAAACTCAGTCATAGAGATTTTTTTCTCTCCAACGGTAACAACAGGTTCTTTTATGGTGTCCTGGTTACCGCTAAAACCATAAAATCCCACAAAGACAATTATTATGATTGCAAACAGAACCTTGATAATCCAGGACTGGGCTCTTTCTCTCATTAAAGACAGCATGTATTTTCTCCTATAAAGGGTTGTCGTCGGCTCTATTCTATATTTTAAAGCATCTCTTTTAAAACTTGAATGTTAATAAAATATTCTAAATTTATCAAGTTTTATTATTTGCTTGCACTTCTCCGTTATGTTTGATATTAGCCCATTAGGGGGAAATATCTTTTGTTAATCCGGTAATCTATTTTTAGGAGAAAAACATGTTTCTTGACCGTTTTTGGGGTCTTCTTTCAAATGATCTGGCTATTGACCTGGGAACAGCGTCTACGCTTGTATATGTAAAAGGACAGGGAATTGTTGCAAATGAACCGTCTGTTGTTGCCATTAGAAAAAACCATGCTTCCGGCAAAAAAATACTTGCTGTAGGAAACGAGGCAAAAAAAATGCTCGGAAGAACCCCCGCCAACATCACCGCTATCCGTCCAATGAAAGACGGGGTGATTGCTGATTTTGATATTACCGAGAACATGCTGAAGTATTTTATCCAGATCGTACATAAGAGAAAAAGTTTTATAAGACCCAGGGTCATTATTTCTGTACCCTCGGGCATCACCCCGGTTGAGAAAAGAGCAGTCAAAGAATCCGCCATGCTTGCCGGCGCAAGAGACATCTATCTGATTGAAGAACCCATGGCTGCGGCAATCGGTGCGGGCCTTCCGGTAAGCGAACCGATCGGAAGCATGATCGTAGACATCGGAGGAGGTACAACAGAAGTAGCTGTAATCTCTCTTTCCGGAATAGTCTACAGCCTGTCTGTAAGAACGGCCGGAGATAAAATGGATGAAGCGATTGTTCAATATGTTAAAAGAAAATATAATCTTTTAATCGGAGAAAGAACGGCCGAACTGATAAAAACAACAATCGGAATCGCGTTTCCTGAAAAAGAAATAAAAACAGTTGACGTTAAGGGCCGGGATATTGTCACAGGCATACCCAAAACCATGGAAATAAGCTCTGAAGAGATCATGGATGCAATTGCCGAACCAATAAATACAATCGTAGAAGCTGTTAAAAGCGCCCTTGAAAGAACCCCTCCTGAACTTGCTTCTGATATTGTTGACCGCGGCATTGTGCTGGCCGGCGGAGGAGCCCTTTTAAAGGGCTTGGATAAGCTGTTAAGAGAAGAAACCGGTCTTCCCGTAATTGTTTGCGAAAGTCCTCTTACCGCTGTCGTTCTGGGATCCGGAATGGCCCTGGACGAACTTGATCTTTTAAAAGATATTGCCTTTGATTAGCAGAATAATGATAAAACATGTCTCCATTTTTCTTAAAATACCAGAAAATATTTTTTCTGGCCATCTTATTGCTGGTTTCTTTGTCTTTTTACGCGATCGGGGTCGAGAAAAAAAAAGATTACAATCTTTTTGACCGGTTTGTTCTGACTGTTTTTCGCCCGCCATTAAGAATTTCTTCTTTGTTTATCACTAAAACAGATCAGCTTTTAAACCGATATGTTTTTCTTACAAACCTGGAAGAAAAAAACACGCTCCTTAAAAAACAGCTCAAAAAGCTTCGGCTTGACAGCCTGCTTTTAAAAGAACAGGCAACAGAAAACAAACGTCTAAGAAAGCTTCTTTCTTTCAAAGAAAAATATTCTTACAAAATAATTCCGGCCGAAATTATCGGGCGGGATCCGTCCAGCTGGTTTAAAACAATAATGATAAACAAGGGTGCGGCTGACGGTATTGCTCCCGGATCAGGAGTAATCACCCCCTCCGGTGTTGTGGGCCGAATAATAAAAGTTTCGGGAAACACCTCTAAAATACTATTAATAATAGATGTTAACAGTTCTTTCGATGCCATGGTTAAAAGAACGCGGGCAAGAGGAATGGTTGAAGGTTATGCAGAAAACCTTTGCGAACTGAACTATGTTTTAAAAACGGAAGATGTAAGAATCGGCGATATCATTATGAGTTCCGGTCTTCATAAAAAAATACCCGGGGGCGTGGTTTTAGGAAAAGTATCAAACATCATTAAAGACAAAAAAGGCTTTTTTCAGCATATCGAAATAAAACCCTCTGTTGAGTTTTCAAAACTGAATGAGGTCCTGATCGTCATAAACAAACAGGAGTAGAGCGAAAAGCAATGAAAAAAAAGATTTTCTATTTATTAACCGCAGCTCTTTTACTCTACATCCAGACACTCCCGTTTCTCCCTTTTGGAAAAACCGGTATCCGCCCTGATCTTTTTTTGATCCTGGCTGTTTATCTTAGTGTTAGTTTCAGCACAATATACGGTTCGTTTCTCTGTTTTTTACTGGGCTATACGATAGAAATTTTTTCGGGCACAAACTCAGGCTTTTATCCGACAATTTATTTGGGTGTTTTTCTGACCATAAGGATACTTTTAAAATATTTTTCTTTTGATACTGTGGCAAAACTGATTGTTCTTCTTTTTGTCTGCTTTTTTGTTAAGTTTTTTATCATCCTTTTTTCTTTTTGTTTTATATACGAATACAGTTATTCTGTTTTTAAAAAAGTCTTTTTTTTAGAGTCTTTTTATACGCTTGTTTTCTCTCCTTTTGTTTTTCTGCTTCTTTTAACCATAGAAAAACACAAAAAACAAACTCCTTATTTTTTTGGTTCTTAAAAAAATGCCTCTTAAGCTTAATGTGTCTGCTATTGAAAAAGGCCTGGTAAAAAAAATCAAAATAACGGCTGTTCTTATTACCCTTTTCCTTTTTTTCATTTTTTCACGGTTGTGGTATCTGCAAATAATAAAAGGGGAGAAATATAACGAGCTCTCAATAAACAACAGGATCCGCATAACTAAAATTCCTGATTCCAGGGGCAGAATACTTTCGAAAAGAAATGAGGTGCTGGTCAAAAACATCCCTTCTTTTGACCTCAACCTGATCCCGCAGGACACACCCGATATAAAAAAAAGCATTAAAGACGTCGCCGGGCTCTTAAATATAGACCCGAAAATTTTATGGAAAAAATATGAAAAGAAAAAAAACCGTCCTCCCTTTGAACCGCTTACTTTAAAAGAAGAGCTTCTCTGGAAAGAAATGAGCCTCGTGCTTTCAAAAAAAACAGATCTTCCCGGTGTCACGGTAGTTGTGGTTCCAAAGCGGTTTTACTGTCTCGATAATTTTGCTCCGCATGTTTTTGGCTTTCTTGGCAAAGCAAATTCTAAAGACTTAAAAAAGTACGGTTCAAAAAAATACCTGACAAACGACCTAATCGGTAAGTACGGCCTTGAACGGTGGGGAGAAAAATATCTTAAAGGTAAACCGGGCGGACGCCAGACAGAAGTTGATGCTTTTGGAAACAGAAAAAAGATCCTGGCTGAAATTTCTCCCATTAATGGACAGGATATTATTATTTCAATAGATCCGGTCCTGCAAAAAAAAGCGGAGGAGCTTTTAAAAGATAAGGTGGGTGCTGTTGTTGCCATGGATCCGAATAATGGTGAAATATTCGTTCTTGCAAGCTCTCCCGGTTTCAATTCAAATCATTTTGCAAGAGGTATCGGACAGAAAAAATGGAGCGCGCTGATAAATAACCCCGATAAACCTCTTCTCAACAGGGCCCTGCAAAGTCAACAGCCGCCGGGATCTATTTTTAAAACAATAACAGCTATTGCTGCACTTGAAGAAAAAGCGGTTGACCCGCACAAAAAAATATTTTGTCCCGGCTATTATAAAATCGGCAACCGGACGTTCAGGTGCTGGAAAGGGGGGGGGCACGGCTGGGTCGATATGAAAGAAGCCATCACCCAGTCCTGTGACTGTTATTTTTACAACATTGGACTGGCTGTGGGAATAGAGAACATCTCAAAATATGCAAAAATGTTCGGGCTTGGAGAAAAAACAGGCCTTGCCTATGAAAATGAAAAAAAAGGCCTGGTACCGAATTCAAAGTGGAAAGAAAAAAAACATGGATCGCCCTGGCAAAAAGGCGAAACATTAAATACTTCAATCGGACAGGGGTTTCTTTTAACAACCCCCTTACAGATAGCGGCAGCCTACTGCGGCATTGCCAATGGAAAATATATACCCAAACCGCGCGTTGTTCTTGAAATAAAAGAAAATGCTGTTACTCAGGCTTTTAAAGAAGAAAAAACTCACAAGATCCGTGTTTCAGAGAAAACCCTCTCTTATATTAGAGACGCTCTTGTTTCCACCGTAAACGAACCTGTTGGAACGGGAAGAAGGGCAAAGCTAAAAAATATTCTGGTTGCCGGAAAGACCGGAACGGCCCAGGTGGTCAGCAAAAAGAACAGGGGCCCGGAAGAAAAAGAAATTCCTTTTAAATTTAGGGACCATGCCTGGTTTGTTGCTTTTGCGCCCGCAAAAAAACCTGAAATCGTCGTATGTGTGCTGATTGAACATGGCGGTCACGGTGGTGTTGTTGCTGCACCGATTGCAAAAGAAATAATATCCAAGTATATTAAATAAATAGTATTTTCCTGTTTTGTACTTTTAAAAAAAGAGTTTCCCTATGTTTGACAGAAGACTTATAGTTAATTTTGATTTCTTTCTTCTTTTTGTTGTTCTGCTCATCTCATTTTTAGGGGTTGTTAACCTTAAAAGCATCTGTACTTCAAGCAGCGGAACCATTTCCCCCTTCTTTTATAAACAAATATACTGGATACTGATAGGTTTTTTCTGTCTTTTTATTATTATAAACATCAACTATACCAGCATTATCAGATATGCCTATCATTTTCATATCGTTGCCCTTATTGTGCTTTTGTTTGTTTTGTTTTTCGGAAAAACAATATACGGCTCACAACGGTGGGTCGCTCTGGGACCCTTTTCTCTTCAGCCTTCGGAAATAACAAAAATAACGTTTATCTTTGCCCTGGCAAAATTTTACACAGAAAACCTTTCACAAAAAACTTATGTTTTAAAAGACCTTTTTATGCCGGCCATTCTTCTTCTTGCTACTTTTTTACCCATTTTTTATCAGCCGGACCTTGGAACGGCCGGTATCATATTATTAATTTTTATATTCATGACCTTTTTTGTAAATATAAACAAAAAAACTCTGGTCTTTCTTGTTTCAACATCTTTATTGATACTGCCTTTTTTATGGCTTTTTTTGAAGGACTACCAGAAAAACCGCGTTCTGGTCTTTATAAATCCGGAGCTGGATCCTTTAAATGCGGGATATCAGGTTATTCAGTCTAAAATAGCGGTGGGTTCCGGCGGTTTGCTGGGCAAAGGCTTTATGCTTGGAACACAGAGCCAGCTAAGGTTTCTGCCTGAACAACATACTGATTTTGTTTTTTCTGTGTGGGCGGAAGAATGGGGGTTTATTGCCTGTTTTTTACTTTTATCTCTGCTTTTCTCAATAATCTATCGGGGTCTTTCCATCGCTTCCGGCTCAAACAACCTTTACGGATCTTTTCTGGCAATTGGGATCACTGCTCTTTTTTTCTGGCAGATCTCGATAAATATTTTTATGACCCTTGGACTTTTTCCCGTTGTCGGCGTTCCTCTGCCTTTTTTTACCTACGGAGGCTCTTCTATGCTTTGCAGTATGATCGGCGTCGCCTTTCTTCTAAACATAAATATGAGAAAATTCAACTAATTCTCTCTGAAAATTAGTTGAAAATATTCACTTAATACTATATTCTGTACTATTAACTCAAAAGTATTGTTTTTTGTCCAAGTCTGATAAACAGAGGGATGACAAACAAGACCAAGGCTGACAATTATAAACAATTTATTGTCAGCCTTGGTCTTGACAATAAAATCAGATTATACTGTTTTTTGTCGAAGGAACGGCGTTGGAAAAATTCTGGAACGATTTTCTGCTGCAAATAGAAGAAAAAACCTCTCCACAGGTTTTTGAGACTTGGTTTAAACCTTTAACTCTTGTGGACTGTTCTCCCACATGTGTATCTATTGGTGTCCCCAAAAAATTCTTTGCTGACTGGCTAAACGAAAATTACCGCGACCTGATAAAGGCCGTGATTTTTAACATAACAAAAACAACTCCTGAAATAAAACTTGAAATAAGCAAAGAAAGCTCAGCTTTCCCCCGGTCGAGCCCCCCGCAAACAGCAGAAAAAAAAGAGTATTATATTCCTAAAAATATAAACAAAAATTATACCTTTGCCCATTTTGTCGTAGGAACAAGTAACCAGTTTGCAAATGCGGCCTGTCAGGCCGTCGCCAACAACCCCGGAGAAACATATAACCCCTTATTTCTTTATTCCGGTTCCGGTCTTGGAAAAACACATCTTTTACATGCAATTGTCCACCAGTGTTTAAATAAAAACAAGAACACAAAAATATATTATATAACGTCCGAACAGTTCACCAATGAGCTGATCAACTCTATCCGATATAACAAAATGCTGGATTTCAGAAATAAATACAGAAAGATTGATGTTCTGCTGCTTGACGATATCCAGTTTATTGCCGGCAAGGAAAGAACACAGGAAGAGTTTTTTCACACCTTTAATTCTCTTTTTGAGCTAAAAAAACAGATTGTGGTCACCTCAGATACAACCCCCCGGGAAATAAACAACCTTGAAGAAAGAATACGGTCCCGTTTTCAGTGGGGCCTTATTGCTGATATGCAGCCACCGGAAACAGAAACAAGGGTTGCGATTTTAAAGAAAAAGGCGCTGGAAAAAAACATTTCTCTTACAAATGATGTTGCTTTTTTACTGGCCAATAGTGTAACATCAAACATTAGAGAGCTCGAGGGTCTTTTAACAAGGCTTACTGCGTTTTCTTCTCTTATGGGCCAGGATATTACCATAGAATTTACAAAAGACGTCTTAAGGGATTTTATTAAAACAGACGACAAGGAAACGTCGCCGGAAGAAATACAAAAAACGGTGGCAAAACACTATAATATTAAACTCTCTGATCTTAAAGGAAAAAAGAAAAGCAGTTCCATTGTCCTGCCCCGGCAAATTGCAATGTACCTATCCCGCCAGCTTACCACACTTTCCCTGCCGGAAATAGGACAGCAATTCAGCGGAAAAGACCATTCAACTGTTATTTATTCCATTAAGAAAATCGAAGGGCTTATTAAAAAAGACAAAAAAATAAAAAACGACTTGGATCTGCTTTTCAAAAAGCTTTGATCTTTTTTCCGTTAATATCTTTAAACGCCCAAAAGCTGTGCTTATTAACTCAAAGCGTTAAATAAAATCGTCAAGGACTACTATGAAAATAAAAGCACCTAAAAACTGTTTGTTAAGGGCCCTTTCAAGAATCCAGGGAATCGTTGAAAAAACAAGCATCAAGCCGATTACGGCAAACGTGCTTATTGCCGCATCCGGTTCAGAACTTTCCTTTGCGGCAACAAACCTTCAGATCGGTATGATCGCAAAATATTCCGATGTTGACGTGATCAAGGAAGGAAAAGTCTCTCTTAACGCAAGAAAGCTTTTTGAAATAATCAAAGAGCTGCCGGACACAGATATCACGCTCTCTGAACATGAGAATTACCGAATGAAAATATCCTGCGGCAAGGATGTTAATTTCAATATTATCGGACTTCCCCCGGAAGATTTTCCAAGCTTTGCAAACGACGAGGAAGAGCTCTTTGTTGATTGGAAAATCAGTAAGCTCATTAAAATGATAGACCTTACCTCTTTTTCCATATCAAAAGACGAAACAAAACTAAATATCAACGGGGCATACCTTGAAGCCGGGGAAAAAGACATTACTCGAATGGTAACCACTGACGGTTATCGGCTTTCAATTATGGATGATGCTCTTGGAAAGGCCTTTCCTTTAAGCAAGGGCCTTATCGTTCCGCAAAAAGGCATAATAGAGCTAAACAAGATCCTGCAGGAAAAAAGGGCCGAAGAAAAAACTGTTTCCATCGTGGCAAACAAAAATAGCTTTATTGCAAAAGCCGGCGAAATCATTCTTTATATAAGACTTATTGAAAAAAGTTTTCCGGAATATAAAGTCATTATACCCAACTCGGAAAGCAAAACCTCTGAGCTGTTTCTCGAAAAAGAAATGCTTCGTCCCACCCTGAAAAGAATGCTGATCATCTCCACAGAAAACAACCGGCCCGTTGTTTTTTCTTTCAAAAACAACTCCTTAAATATCTTTACAGAAGACAGCGAACTGGGAAGCGTCAGCGAAACGCTGGAACTTAAAGAAAAAATAAACAAAGAATTTTCCCTTTGTATAAACTGCAGCTATCTACTTGATATTTTAAATGCCGCAGAAGACGATATCATCGTCGAATACAGCACAAGTGAAAAGGATAAGCCGATTATTGTAAAACCGGCTAACAAAAAAAACATAACCTATATCATCATGCCAATGATCATGAGCTGAGAGAAAAAATGGACTTTCGCACAAATCTTATTTTAATTTTTATTATTGCAGCCTATCTTTTTTATAGCTTTATTAAAACGAGACAAAAAATAGAAAAAGAACCCGTTGCCGCTCCTAAAGAAACTGCGGCGGCTAACGGTATTACAGATTATGAAAAACATGTTGTTGCCGCTGTTATCGCAGATCTAATGCACAACAAGCGATACATCATTAAAAGTGTTTTTGCGGTGGGACAGGTTAATGAAAAAAAATCCGCCTGGAAAGTTTCCGGCAGACAGGAAAGTATGAATAAAAGATTGTTTTTTAGAAAAAAATAGACAGGAGAATTGATTAATGGCAACAAGAAAATTCAAAATTAAAATAGACGGTAAGGTCTTTGAAGCTGAAGTCGAAGAAATTGGCGGTGAAGCTGCCGTTCCGGCGAGTCCCGCTGTCGCAAAAGCCGCTCCGGCACCCCATGCTCCTCTGCCGCAGTCAGGTTCCGGCAACAGTGTTGTTGCACCGATGCCGGGAAAAATTATTTCCATAAAGGTTTCAAAAGGTCAGCAGGTAAACGCGGGAGATACCGTGCTTATCCTTGAAGCCATGAAAATGGAACAGGAAATAAAATCATCTATTAGTGGAACCGTTTCAGACATTCCTGTTTCTGCAGACGAAACGGTAAGAAAAGATCAACCTTTAGTTGTTCTTGGATAGGATAAATTATGTCTAAATTCTGGCTTGCCCTTAAGTTTGCAATGAACCTTTATCTTTTAACAGCCTTTATTACTTTGCTTGTTTTGGGACTTGTAAATATTATCAAAAAATTTACCGGGCAAAAAGCTTAACCTTTTAAGTAGAAAAAAAGGAATTATTACAAATGCTGTCTTTTTTACGGGAATTTATAAGTATCTTTCCGGGCATTGAATCGTTTTTAGTAATGGACCCAGTAATGGCTTTTGCTAGAATCGCATTAATCTTGCTTGGTTTTTTTCTGTGTTATCTTGGCTATAAAAAAATACTTGATCCGCTTTTAATGATTCCAATGGGTACAGGAATCGCAATGGTTAACGCCAGCATTCTTGTCATGCCTAATACCGGAGAGCTTGGAACCATGTTTTTAAATTCTCTGGTTGAAACTCCGGCTCAACATATCGATGCTTTTCAAATATATTTTTTACAGCCGGTTTATGCCCTTACTTTTTCAAATGGGCTTATTGCCTGTCTGGTTTTTATCGGCATAGGGTCCATAACAGAGCTTGATTTTTTTATTGCATACCCTAAAATGAGCCTTCTTCTGGCTATTCCTGCTGAAATTGGTTCTATTTTAACTTTTCCCATTGCTATGTGTATGGGCTTTGACCCGAAAGAATCTGCTTCTATTGCAATTATCGGCGGAGCTGATGGGCCGATGGTTCTTTTTGCCGCTCTTCAGCTGGCACGGCATCTTTTTGTCCCGATAACCATTGTGGCTTACATTTATCTAAGCATCATTTATGCGGGATATCCTTTTCTGATAAGATTTATGATTCCTAAACATATGCGGGGTGTTGCAATGGAATCCTTCTCTGTAAGCAAGGTCTCTCCCGGAGAAAAAATTGCGTTTAGCCTTCTGGCAGGTACGGTCCTTTGTCTTCTTTTTCCTGTTGCCTCTCCGCTGTTTTTCAGTTTTTTTCTCGGAGTAATCATAAAAGAATCAAAAATTACCCGATTTCTTTATGTTTCAGATAATGTTCTTTTAAGCGGATCCACTCTTTTTCTGGGGTTCACCCTGGGCTGTCTTTTAAGCGCGGATATTGTTGTTGATCCAAAAATGTTTAAATTAATACTTCTTGGATTTATTGCTCTTTTGCTTTCCGGAATTGGCGGAGTCTGCGGAGGAATTATTGCTTATAAGGTAAGCGGCGGTAAAATTAATCCCTGTCTGGGGGTTGCCGGTGTAAGCTGTATACCCACCACGGCAAAAGTTGCTCACAAGTGTGCACATGAAGTAAATCCGAATGCTTTTATCATACCTTACGCAATGGGACCATCAATTGCCGGTGTAATTGTTTCTGCTATTGTCGCGGCTTGTTATATAACCATGATCCCAAAAGTGTACTAAAGGGTCTTAGAAACGAATAAAAGCCCCGTAAAAAAGTTACGGGGCTTTTATTTTATTATGACAAATAAAATAAAAATAGTTGGCTTTGTCTTTTGTATTGTTGGTGTGTTTCTTTATAACATCGACCGTTTCTTTGTTCTGGAAGCTTCTTATCGTATTTGTTTTTCAATAACCGGATTGTCTTTTTCTTTTGCCGGGCTTGCTCTGTATCTTTTTGGAATAAAAAACCGGGTTAGGAAAAAAATCAGGGTGTGTCCCCACTGTTTTTTTAAAAACGATTCATCTAACCTGAGCTGTGTTAAATGCCGAACTTCCCTTGTTTAATTTTTTTAAAGGTTTAAAAAGAAACAGACTTTACTCTCTTTTTTTTGTATAAAAACTTTTGTTTTTAAAAAGTTTTTTTATGAACATTGTTGTTCTTGACGGACACAGTTTAAATCCCGGGGATCTCTCCTGGGAAAAGCTCAAAGCTCTTGGAAACGGCACTGTTTATAAAAGAACACCACCTGAAAAAACATTAAAAAGGGCAGAAAAAGCCGATATTATACTTACCAATAAAGTTGTTTTAGACAAAAAAATCATTTCAAAACTCCCCCGTTTAAAATATATCTGTGTTCTGGCAACAGGATACAATGTTGTCGATATTTCTTTTGCAAGAAAAAAAAACATTCCCGTATCAAACATTCCGGCATATAGTACAGAATCCGTCGCACAGCTTGTTTTTGCGCTTCTTCTGGAACTGACCACCCGGGTGGGAAGCCACAGTAAAAAGGTTTTTGATGGAAAATGGACAAAGAGTAAAGATTTTTGTTTTTGGAACACCCCGTTAATTGAATTAAACTCTCTTACTATGGGTATTGTCGGCTACGGAAAGATAGGAAAATCTGTTATTAAAAAAGCCCGCGCTTTTGGAATGAAAATAAGGGTTTTTTCAAGAACACTCCCTGAAACAAAAAATAAAGACTTTTTTTTTTGTTCCTTAAAAGAACTACTTCAGAAAAGCGATATTGTAAGTCTGCATTGTTCATTAACAGAAAAAACAAAAAAATTAATTTTTTCAAAAGAATTAAAAATGATGAAAAAAACAGCTTTTTTAATTAATACCGGCAGGGGGGCGCTTCTTGATGAAAAAGCTGTTTTAAAGGCACTTAATGAGGGTTTAATTGCCGGTGCTGCAATGGATGTCCTTTTTACAGAACCGCCATTAAAAGATAATCCTCTTTTAATGGCTAAAAACTGTTTTATAACTCCTCATTTTGCCTGGGCAACAACGGCTGCAAGAAAAAGACTCCTTAAAATTGCTATAGAAAACACAAAAAATTTTATTTTTTTAAAAAAGAGTAATATTTTTAATTAGTAAAACCAGATATTTTAAAAAAAAAGCTGTTACTTTAAAAATTTATAAGCTTTACAATTCTTTCATAAATTGTTATTAAAAAAACAGAAATATAATGTTTTTTTCTTATTAACAAACTATTGGTTATTTTAAGATAAAATTTTAAAAATAAAATTTTTTAATTTTTTAATTTTTATCGACAACTTTTAAACAGTATCTTTAACACTTTATTTTTGTTGTTTTTAAAGAAAAAACAATACCTTTAATTTTTATGAACAGTTTTTTTGTCTGTTTATTACTACTATTTATCTATATAAATTATTATTATTAATAAGGGAGAAAAAATGGAAAAGTTTTTGCTTTCAAAAATGAAAACAAATAAAGGTGATATTAACTTAAAACTTTTCAAAGAAAAGGCACCTTTAACTGTTTCTAATTTTATTAATTTAGCCAATAAAGGTTATTATAATAATATTAGTTTTCACAGAGTTATAAATGATTTTATGATACAGGGAGGATGTCCTTTAGGAACAGGAACAGGAGGTCCAGGATATCAATTTGAAGATGAATTTTGCAGTGATCTTAAACATGATAAAGGCGGTGTTCTTTCAATGGCTAATTCAGGACCTGGAACAAATGGAAGTCAGTTTTTTATAACCCATATCAAAACACCGTGGCTTGATCAAAAACATACCGTTTTTGGAGAAGTTGTTGCAGAAGAAGATATGAAAGTTGTAAATTCTATTGTGAAAAGTGATAAGATTTTAGAAATAAAAATAGAAGGTGATTTTTCTGATGTTTTAGAAAAAAACAAAGAAAGAATTAATGAATGGAATGCTATTCTGGATAAATAGTTTTAAATGAAAAAGTAAAGACTCTCTTTATAAAATGATAAGAGAGCCTTTTTTTTTAGGTTTTAATATGAATAAAAAAATTATTGTTGTAGGTGCAGGAGCTTCCGGACTTTTAGCTGCAGGAACAGCGGCAGAAAAAGGATACGATGTATTAATTTTAGAAAAAATGAAAAAAGAAGGAATAAAACTCAGTATTACCGGAAAAGGCAGGTGTAATATAACAAATATTGCACCGGTTAATGAATTTATTGAACATTTTGGTAAAAAAGGAAAATTTTTAAGACAGGTCTTTTATAAATTTTTTAGTGAAGAAACTGTAAATTTTTTTAATAATATTGGTGTTAAAACGGTAAAGGAAAGAGGAGGAAGAATTTTTACAGAAAAAGGAGATGCAAAAGATCTGGTTTTTTGTTTATTAAAATGGTTGAAAAAAAACAGTGTTAAAATAATAAAAAATGAAAAAGTAAATGAATTAATCATTGAAAATAATGTTGTAAAGGGCGTTATTTCAAAAAAAGAAAATAAAATAAAAAGATATAATGCGGACGCCGTGATTCTTGCAACCGGGGGTAAGTCTTATCCACAGACAGGTTCAACCGGTGATGGCTATAAAATTGCAGAAAAAAATGGGCATGAAATAATAGAATTAAAACAGTCTCTTGTTCCTTTGAGAATAGATAAAAAAATAAATAATAAAATAAAAAATTTAAAGCTTAAAAATATAAATGTTTCTCTTTTTGTAAATAAAAAAAAAAAGAGGATGAATTTGGAGAGTTTTATTTTTATGAAAAAGGAATAACAGGTCCTGTTGTTCTTTCTTTAAGTAAAAAAATTGTTGAAGAAATAAAAAATAAAAAAGATGTTTTTTTAGAGTTGGATTTAAAACCCGGTCTAAATGAAAAAAAGTTGGATAAAAGAATAATAAGAGATTTAGAAAAACATCGAAATGAAAAAATAAAGGATATTTTAAAAAAAATAATGCCCGCTGATTTGATACCGTTATTTTTAGAAAATTTAGAAATAGATTTTTTAAAAAGAGGAAATCAGATTAATTCAAAAGAAAGAATAAAAATAAGAGAAAAAATAAAAAGATTTAAAATAAGAGTAGAAGGGTACGCTTCTTTTGAAGAAGCGATCATTACAGCAGGTGGAATAAACACAAAAGAAATAGATCCAAAAACAATGGAATCAAAAATAATAAAGAATCTATTTTTTTGCGGTGAGATAATTGATGTGGATGCAGATACCGGCGGATATAATTTACAGGCCGCGTTTTCTACTGGAAAAGCTGCCGGGGAATCGGTTAAAGTCACCATACCGCCGGCAACGCCGGAGGCTTACTCAATATAATTATACGTCAGTCAATAAATTTTTTATAATGTTCATACGTTTTTAAAATATCTTTTACATAATTGTAAAGTTCTTCCCCTCTACAATAGCATCAGAAAAATATTTTTTTTTGGATTTTTTTAAAATAAATTCTTCTACATTATTGTCCCATTTAAAAGGATCTTTTCCATGTTTTTTGCAAAGATTTCTGGCATCCTGTATATGGCCCTGTCCGGCATTATAAGATGCAATAACAAATTTTATTTTTTCTTCTTTGTCTGGTATTATTTTCCAATAGTCTGTTAGCCATTTTAAATATTTGCTTCCGGCTTTTATATTTTCTTCCGGATTATAAAAATTTTTTAAGCCATACTGTTTTCCGGTTCTGGGTAAAATTTGCAAAAGACCTTTTGCTCCGGCCCAGGATTTTTCATTTTCTATAAAACGGGATTCCTGAAATATTTGTGCTGCAAGAAGCCGCCAGTCCCAACCGAGTTTTTTTGCGTATTTTTTTATAATATTATCGTATTTAGAAAGTTTTCCGGATTTTGAGGTATAATAATCACTTTTTAATCTTCTTTTAAAGAGTTTTTTGTTTTTATAATATTTATTGTATATAACATAGTAACTGGGATCTTTTGCCGCCCTCATTTTTTTTATCCAGCTGTTTATTTTACTGAGAAGAAGCGGTGCGTTGGGTCTTACAGCCCAGGCAATTCTTTGGGGAAAACTAATGGGTGTTTTTATGTCTATATCTGGATAATATGATTTATTGATAAGCGCAATATTTTCATCTGCAACAGTATATTTTATTTTTCCGTCTGAGACTTCTTTTATAAGATCTTCTGTTTCTTTTTCGTTAGACACAATGTTTATGATTATTTCACCGCCTATTTCTTCTGACAATTTTTTAAGTCTTATTTAATAGGGCGAATTTTTTCGCACATGTATTTTTTTTCCAATCAGATTGATCTGATTTCTTAAAAGAAATTTTTCTATTTGATGTATTTTTAAATTTTTCCAGTTATCCGGTTTTTTTTGAACAAGGACCTGTTTGGTCGTTGTATGATGTGAGGTAAAACCAACATTTTTTAGACGTTCTTTTGTTACAGCAAGATTGGCGGCAATAATGTCACCTTTACCGCTATAGAGAAGGGGAACAATTTCACTCCATTTTTTTGGAACGATAATTTCAAGATCAACGTTTATTGATTGCGCAAGGAAATTTAATAATTCATACTCGTACCCCATGGGTTCACCCTTATAAAGAAAATAGGTGTTTGCGTTAAAGCGCGTGAGGGCAAGGAGTTTTCCTCTTTTTTTAATTTTATCAAGATCAAACGGTTCTGAATAAAGAGAGTCTAATATGTTTTTTTCTTCTGATTTAGGAGTATCTTTGTTTTTTTAGCAGGCAAAAATTAAAATAAACAAACAAAAAAATAAAAAAATTTTTCATTAAATTGGCCCTTTAAAAATTAATAATTTTTATTATAAGCATATTTATCATAAATCTTTAGAAAAGTGTTTTTTAAAAAATTTGAAAGACAATGTGTTTTGGACATTCTGTTGTTTTTGTATTATATTAAAAAAAGTTTGTGCATTTTTACACATAAAAAGGGCAAATATGCATAAAATATAAATGTTAATTTATATTAAAAACAATAAAAACATGTATATTTAATAAATATTTAGTTTAAAAAAGAGGCACGTTTTTTGCTTTATTGAAACGAGCAATGAGTCTATTAAACAAAAGATCCGAATTTTAGTAAAACAAACAAAAACAATTTTTAATATTTTAAAAGGAGAAAAAATGAAAAAAGGGTTTTTTATCTTGTCTTTAATATTATGTATGTTTTTAACGGCATGTACCAGCGATGTTGTTCCAGAATATGATACAGATGTTTCAAAATTTTTAAGTAATATGACTGATTATTTGAAACTAAAGTTTGAAGAACAGCCTGGCTCCGAACAAAGATCTATTACTGATGACCTTAATGGGAACAATTATGACCTTAAGCCCTTAACTATACTTGCTTTTGGTTCTAATGAGCTTAATCTTCATTTTTATGCCTATGAAAGTGATGCCATGGCAAATGCAGCCATAAGTTCTTTTGAAGTACCTCCAGAATCCGACAAATTTTCAGACTGTGCTTTTGTGATTTGGCCCAACGCAAACATTAATGCTCCCATTATGCATGGCGACGGTCTCAAATACATGGCCGGAATGGGCGGAAAATTAAGCATGGATTTTTATATGATAAACCCCGCAATGGACAATGATACAATCGAAGATTTTTTTCTATCAAACGTTGCAAATCTAGAAAACGCAATGGCCCTTGTTGAAGAATGGCGTGTTCCGGAAGGCAGCAGCAGCCTTACAGAACACCTGAATCCTTATAAAACAAAATACAGGCTTGAAATAAAAGATCCGGGAAGAGATAATGCCACCGCAATTACAAGATATACAGAAGCAGCCTATGAAGCTTTTACTATTTATGTAGATGCTTATTTAAACAGTCTTAATTCTGTATCAACTGATTTTGATGAATCATTAATGCAGGCTAATATAACAGGTATGATTTCTTTTATAAAAAATCAGGTTGAAAATGATTTTGTATATCAAATGGGCGGTTTAATACTTGGAGATGATCTGGATTATTATTTTCTAGATGGTTTCTGGAGAGAAAACGTTTATTACACCCGAAAGTAATTAAAAAAATTAATAAATAAAAGACCGGGGTTTTCTCCGGTCTTTTGTTTATAGGACCTTTTTATAAAATGAAAAAAACAGATAACAGCTGCTGGAAAAGGGTTTTTCAAAGAGAAGCAGAAAAAAGCGGGATTTTATTAAAAAAGGAAGAGGTCTATCTGTTTGAAAAGTATCTTTTTTTAATCGAAGAATGGAATAAAAAAATAAATATTACCGCTATAAAAACGTGGGAAGAGGTGGCCATTAAACATTTTCTGGATTCTCTTTTTGTTTTAAAGCAAGTGTCGCTTTCAGGAAAAATTGCAGATATCGGTTCCGGTGGAGGTTTTCCGGGGATACCCCTTAAAATCGTAAAGCCCTCTCTTGACCTGACCCTTATTGAGCCCATAAGAAAGAGAGCCTCCTTTTTAAGTACGGTGATATCGGGCCTTAAGCTGAAAAAAATTTCTGTGTATAACGGAAGGGCAGAAGCTTTTTTAGAAAAGGAAGCTTTTGACTTTACTATCAGCCGGGCTCTTTCAGATTTAAAGACATTTTGCAGTCTTTCTTTTCCGCTTTTAAAAAAGGGCGGCCTTTTGGTCGCGATGAAGGGAAAAGAAACAGCCTCCGAAGAAGCCGAACTAAAAAAAGCTGAAATAAACATCAAAATTATAGAAAAAAAAGAGCTTGAACTCCCCCAAAAGTATGGCTCGAGAAGTATTATAATCCTCCAAAAATGTTTCACGTGAAACATCCAAAAACACCGCCTAAACAGTAGTTTTTTCTTTATAAAAAGACCTTTCTGTGGTATAAAAAAACTAGTTTTTAGGGGAGCTTCTTTTTATTGTTTTTCCCGGAGAGACTGTTAAAAATTAATAAGCTTTTTAAAACACTTACAGCTTTAAGCCTTGTTTTTTTGCCGGGTGTTTTTAATATAAAGAAAAACCTGTTTTTTAAGATAGAAACAAACAGAAAATTTATAAAAAAAATAGGCTTGTTATGAGGGAAAAAACAGTCTGTATTGCCAACCAGAAGGGCGGTGTTGGAAAAACAACGACCGCAATAAATCTGGGAACTTCTCTTGCTCTTCAGAAAAAGAGAACGCTTATTGTTGATATAGATCCCCAGGGAAACGCCGGCAGCGGAATGGGAATGTCGTCGGATAGGGATAAAAACATATATCATGCCCTTGTGCTTGAAAAGAAGCTTAATTCTATTATCCAGAAAACAGAGATCCCCGAGCTTTTTTTTGTTTCTTCAACCATAGATCTGACCGGAGCAGAAATAGAACTGGTAAATCTTCCCCGGCGTGAATTCAGGCTTAAAGAAAGTCTTGAACGGGTAAAAAAAGACTTTGATTATATTATTATTGACTGTCCTCCTTCTCTGGGTCTTTTGACAATAAATTCTCTGGTTGCTGCAGATTCTGTTCTTGTTCCGCTACAGTGTGAGTACTATGCTTTGGAAGGGCTTAGCCAGCTTTTAAATACCATAAAACTGGTAAAGACCAGCTTAAATCCGGAATTGACTCTAGAGGGTATTCTTCTCACCATGTTTGACAAAAGAAACCGGCTTTCTCACCAGGTTGCCGGAGACATTATGAATCACTTTTCCACAAGAGTTTTTGAGGTGATTGTTCCAAGAAATGTACGTTTGGCAGAAAGCCCGAGCCATGGCCTGCCTGTTTACTTTTATGACAAACAATCGGCAGGGGCAAAAGCCTATATGGAGCTTGCACGGCAGTTCCTGGAAAAAGAAGAGGAAAATAAATGATTAGAAAAAAAGGGCTGGGCAAGGGGATCAGTGCTCTTATTCCGGACTTTAATGATGCGGATCTGGAAAAAAGGGGCCCGGAAAAAAACAAAGATTTTTTTTATGCAGCAATTGATGAGATAGCAACAAACCCGAATCAGCCGAGAAAAATTTTTTCAGAAGAAGAAATAACAGAACTTTCTTTTTCCATAAAAGAACAGGGCGTGCTTCAGCCGCTGCTGGTAAAAAAAGCGGAAAAAGGGTTTGAGCTTATTGCCGGAGAAAGACGGTTAAGAGCTGCACTAAAAGCCGGCCTGATGGTTGTTCCGGTTATTTTAAAAGACGTTGATGAACAGACCAGTCAGGAAATAGCCCTGATCGAAAACATTCAGAGAAAAGACCTTAATGTTATTGAAGAGGCAGAGGCCTATCAAAGCCTTATAAAACGATATGACTATACCCAGGAAGATGTTTCTAAAAAACTGGGAAAGAACAGAACGGTGATCACAAACGCTTTAAGGCTTTTAAAACTTTCTGAAAGCATAAAAAATGATCTGCTAAGAGAAAAGATATCCATGGGACATGCCAGGGCATATCTCGGGATTGAAGCTCCTGAGGCTCAGAAAGAGGTTCATAAGCAGGTGCTTAAAAAAGGACTTTCTGTTAGACAGACGGAAAGTTTGATAAAAAAGCTAAAAACAGAAAAAACGGAAAAAGAAGTAAAGAAAAAAACAGGAGTAGAAGAGATTCAGAATGAACATATCCTCAATGAACTACAAAAAAAGTTTTCGACCAAAGTAAACATAATAAAAAAAGGTAAAAAGGGACAGGTTATAATTGAATATTATTCAGACGAAGATTTAAATAGAATTTATGATGTACTAAGGGGTTCTTGATAAATGAACGAAGAAAAAGAAAAAAACATCGAAAAAGCATATGATGCAGATAGTATCAAGGTCCTTGAAGGCCTTGAAGCGGTAAGAAAAAGACCGGCCATGTATATTGGCTCGACAGATGTCCGCGGTCTTCACCACCTGGTTTATGAAGTTGTTGATAACTCGATCGATGAAGCAATGGCTGGTTACTGCGATAAAATAGAAGTGATGATCCATCTTAATGGAACTATTGCGGTAACGGATAACGGCCGCGGAATTCCGGTTGATTTTCATCCGACAGAAAAAAAATCAGCCGCAGAGGTTGTGCTGACTACGCTCCACGCCGGCGGTAAATTTGACAACTCCGCCTATAAGGTTTCCGGCGGACTTCACGGGGTGGGTGTTTCTGTGGTCAACGGACTTTCCGAACACTTGGAGCTTGAAATCTGGAAAAACAACAAGGTCTATTTTCAGGTTTATGAAAGAGGCTTTCCAAAGGCGCCTCTTGAGGAAATCGGAAACACAAAAAAGACGGGAACAAAGGTCGTTTTTAAACCGGATTCCGAGATTTTTGAAACAAACACCTTCAGCTTTGATACACTTTCTATTCGTCTTAGAGAGCTTGCTTTTTTAAACAAGGGAATATTAATTGTCATAGAGGATGAAAGAACCGAAAAGAAACATGAGTTTTGTTATGAAGGCGGGATCATGTCCTTTGTGGAATATTTAAACAGAAACAAAACGACCTTGTATCCAAAGCCCATATATATTACCGGTGAAAAAGACAACGTTGGCGTTGAGATCTCTTTTCAGCATAATGACAGTTACTCTGAAAATGTTTTTACTTTTGCAAATAATATTAACACCCATGAGGGCGGCAGCCACTTAAGCGGATTTAAAGCCTCTCTAACCCGAACGGTTAACACCTATCTCTCTAATTCAAAAGCAGGAAAAAACCTTAAGGGCTCTCTTGATGGAGATGATATTAGAGAGGGTATTGCCTGTGTTGTCAGTGTAAAGATTCCGGATCCTCAATTTGAGGGCCAGACCAAAACAAAACTGGGTAATAGTGAAGTAAAGGGAATCGTTGAAAGTCTGGTGAATGAAAAACTCGGGATCTTTTTTGAAGAAAATCCTGTGGTTGCGAATAAGCTGATTTCAAAGGCGGTTGATGCTGCCCGGGCGCGTGAAGCTGCACGCAGGGCAAAAGATCTTACCCGGAGAAAGTCGGTGCTGGACAGTGGCTTTCTCCCCGGCAAACTGGCAGACTGTCAGGAAAAGGACCCGGCACATTGTGAGATATATCTTGTCGAGGGCGATTCCGCGGGAGGTTCGGCAAAGCAGGGAAGAGACAGAAAAAATCAGGCGATTCTTCCTTTAAAGGGAAAAATTTTAAATGTTGAAAAAGCCCGTTATGACAAGATGCTTCAAAATGAAGAAATAAAAACAATCATTACCGCCCTTGGAACCGGAATCGGAAAAGATGATTTTAATATTGAAAAGCTGAGATATCACAGGGTCATTATCATGACAGATGCTGATGTTGACGGTTCTCATATAAGAACACTTCTTCTGACTTTCTTTTTCAGGCAGATGCCGGGTCTTATTGAAAGGGGTAATCTTTATATTGCACAGCCGCCTCTTTTCCGGGTTAAGAAAGGAAAAAAGAAGGCCTTATATCTTGACGACGAGCCGGCACTTGAAGACTATTTGCTTGAAAGCGGTATTAATGGAACGAAGGTAACTTCAAAAAACAGTGATACGTTTCTTTCCGGCCAGAAACTTTTACAGTTTGCAAAAAAAGCCATTCTTTTTGAAAAAACCATTTCAAAAATGGAAAGAAGAGGTCTGGATAAAAACATATTAAGCGCCCTTGCGATAGAAGGAAAATTTAATAAGGAAACGTTGAAGAAGGAAGAAGAGATAAAAAACCTTCTTGATTCATTAAAAGAACACGCCAGCCTGTATTATGAATATGTCACCCCGGCGAAGTTTGAGCTTGAAACAGATGAGGAGCACAACGGGTATTCGCTTAAATGTACCAGCGAAAAAGACCGAAAATTAAAAGAGATGACCATTGATTTTGAACTGGCCATCTCTCCGGACATGGTAGAGCTTAAAAAAATTGCTTCAGCCTTTAAGAGTATTGGCGAACCGCCTTTTATTATAGAAGAAGACGGCATTGAAAAAGAAGTCAACACCCTTTCGGAAGTTTTAAGCTACGTTATTGACCAGGGCCGAAAATCACAGGACATCCAGCGCTACAAGGGGCTGGGAGAAATGAACCCGGAACAGCTGTGGGAAACAACCATGGAGCCGGAAAACAGAAGAATGCTAAAGGTAAAAGTAGAAGACGGTGTTGAAGCGGAAAATATTTTTACGGTACTTATGGGCGATCAGGTTGAACCCAGAAGAAATTTTATTTATGAAAATGCTCTTTTTGTAACCAACCTGGATGTTTAGAAAAGAAAACACTTATAAAAAAACAGAAAAAGGCCTTTAAAGCAGATCTTAAAAAGAGCAAAAGCAGAAAAGGCGGAGAAAGCATATGGACACACAGGGTAGATCTGACATTCCGGTAAATATTGAAGATGAAATGAAAAAGTCCTATATGGACTATGCTATGAGCGTTATTATCGGCCGGGCGTTACCGGACGTGAGAGACGGTTTAAAACCGGTTCACCGCAGAATATTGTTTGCGATGGAGGATCTGGGATTACATAGAAATAAATCCTTTAAAAAGTCCGCGCGTGTTGTTGGTGATGTTATTGGTAAGTATCATCCCCA
Organism: uncultured Thermodesulfobacteriota bacterium; assembly: GCA_964387595.1. GTDB lineage: Bacteria > Desulfobacterota > WTBG01 > CAIYCZ01 > CAIRTM01 > JAHEEI01. The sequence goes on from CAYLYF010000026.1 coordinate 25,329, forward strand.
TGGAGATACCGCGGTATATGATTCTATTGTACGTATGGCTCAGGATTTTTCTTTAAGAAGTCCCCTTGTTGACGGACAGGGAAATTTCGGGTCAATGGACGGTGATTCACCTGCGGCAATGAGATACACAGAGGTCCGGATGACCCACATCTCCGCAGAACTTCTTACCGACCTGAACAAAGATACCGTTGATTTTATTCCGAACTATGATGACACTATGAAAGAACCCTCTGTTCTTCCGGCAAAGATCCCCAATCTTCTGCTTAATGGCTCATCAGGAATTGCGGTTGGAATGGCGACCAATATCCCGCCCCATAATCTTGGAGAGCTTGTTGACGGATTAATTGCAATCATAGAAAATCCGGAGATTGAGACCGAAGAGCTTTTAAATATTATTCCCGGACCGGACCTTCCCACCGGAGCCTATATTTATGGTAGAGACGGGATTGTTTCTGCTTATAAAACAGGAAGAGGAATAATAAAAATAAGAGCCAAGGCTTTTATAGAAAAACAGAAAAAAAACGACCGGGAAAGTATTATTATTTCAGAAATGCCCTACCAGGTAAACAAGGCCCGTTTGATTGAAAAGATCGCAGACCTTGTTCAGAATAAAAAAATAGAGGGTATTTCAGATATTAGAGATGAATCCGATCGTCAAGGCATTCGTGTTGTTATTGACCTGAAAAAAGATGCTATTGGACGGGTAATCCTTAATAAGCTTTATAAGCTTACCCAGATGCAGGTTGCTTTCGGTATCATCTTTCTTTCTATTGTTAAGGGACAGCCGAGGGTCTTAAATTTAAAAGATATTCTTAAACACTTTATTTCTTTTAGAAAAGAAATAATTACCCGCAGAACTATTTTTGAACTTAAAAAAGCAGAAGCCCGGGCGCACATCCTGGAAGGTCTTAAAATAGCCCTGGACAACCTTGATGCAATTATAAAGCTGATCAGAGGGTCTGCTTCTCCGGCAATTGCTAAAGAAGGCCTGATGAAAAAATTTGGTTTGTCTGATCTCCAGGCCCAGGCAATTCTTGATATGAGACTGCACCGTCTTACCGGGCTTGAACAGGATAAGATTAATGCGGAATATGCGGAACTCATTAAACTTATTGAAAAACTGAAACAGATCCTTGCAAATGAAAAACTTCTTTTAGAGATCATTATTAATGAACTAAAAGAAGTAAAAGAAAAATATGCAGACAAAAGAAGGACAGAAATAATTGCCCAGTCTGAAGAGATAAACGTAGAAGACATGATCGTTGAAGAAAACATGATCATCACCGTTTCAAACAGCGGATACATCAAAAGAAATCCGGTCACCCTTTATCGTACCCAGCAGCGCGGGGGCAAAGGCGTTACCGGAATGACAACCAAGGAAGAGGATTTTGTAGAAAATCTTTTTGTTGCCTCCACCCATGCTTATATTCTGGTATTTACGGACAAGGGTAAGGTGTACTGGATAAAGACCTATGAAATTCCCCAGGCCGGAAGAACCGCCCGGGGCAAAGCCATTGTCAACCTGTTAAACCTTGCTCAAAACGAAAATGTTTCAGCCGTGCTTCCGGTAGATGATTTTGCAAAAGGCGGATATGTGGTTATGGCGACAAAGAAAGGTATTATTAAAAAGACAGATATTGAAGCCTACTCCAGACCCCGGGCAAATGGAATTGCAGCCATCTCTCTTGATTCGGATGACGCGCTTATTGCTGTTGAAATAACAAACGGAGAAAGAGATATCTTTCTTGGAACCAAAAAGGGAATGGCCATACGGTTTAAAGAGACAGAGGCCCGTCCCATTGGAAGGGTTTCAAGGGGGGTTAAAGGCATAACCCTTTCAAAAGATGATGAGCTGGTGGGCATGGAAATTGTGCGTGGGGACTCAACCATGCTGACGATAGCAGAGAAGGGCTATGGAAAACGAAGTAATGTTGCAGAATACCGGCGCCAGAGCCGCGGCGGTAAAGGCATTATTACCATAAAGACAGATGAACGCAATGGTGATGTTGTGGGGATAAAGCAGGTCACCGAAGAAGATAATCTCATGATCATCACAAGCAAGGGAAAGATCATCAGAATCCCGGTTCATAAGATTTCTGTTATCGGCAGGAACACCAAAGGGGTCCGGCTGATCAATGTTGAGCCGGAAGAAAAGGTTGTCGGGGTGACACGGCTTGCAGACGAATAGATACAGCAGCTTTTAGCCGTGGATAATTACAAAAGGGATTATGGAAAACAATAATTATAAAATAGGTGTTATCGGTGCCGGCAGCTGGGGCACGACACTTGCCTGTGTTGCAAAAGACGGGGGACATGATGTAACGCTCTGGGTCTACGAGGAAGAGCTTCTTAAAATTTTAGAACAGAAACACCGCAATACTTTTTATCTTCCGGAGGTTGACCTTGAAAAAGGGCTTAAATTCACCGGCTCCATAAAAGAAGCCGTTGAAGGCAAACAAATAATTCTCTGGGTAACGCCGGTTAAGGTTTTTAGTGAAATGTTTAAAAAGGGCCTTGCGTTTTCAGATCCGGAGGCCATACATGTTTGTGCGTCAAAAGGCATTGAAAACGATACCTTAAAAAGGCTTTCACAAATTGCAGAAGAAAACAGGCCCTCTTTTGCAGAAAAAGGGTTTGTCTTGCTTTCCGGGCCCAGTTTTGCAAAAGAGACCAGCAAAAGAATGCCCACCGCTGTTGTTGTTGCTTCAAATGATAAAGCCGGAGTCGCTTTTGTCCAGGAGGCAATGGCCACTTCATATTTCAGAACATATACCAGTAATGATATGATCGGGGTTGAACTTGGCGGTGCGCTTAAAAATGTCATCGCGGTTGCCTCGGGAATCGTTGAAGGGCTGGGTTTCGGGAGCAATACAAGGGCGGCGCTTATTACAAGAGGTCTTGCAGAGATCACCCGGCTCGGCCAGTATTTTGGCGCAGAGGTGCAGACCTTTTCCGGTCTTTCCGGAATGGGCGACCTTGTTTTAACCTGCACCAGCAGCCTAAGCAGGAATTACAGTGTTGGAAAAGAGATCGGCAAGGGCAAAAAACTTAAGGTCATTCTTGATGAGATGAACATGGTTGCCGAAGGCGTTCATACTACAAAAGCAGCTTATGCTCTTTCTAAAAAGCATGATATTGAGATGCCGATCGTTTCTGAAGTTTATAAGGTTCTTTTCGAAGATAAACCGCCGCTGCAGGCAGTTAAAGACCTGATGAGCCGGGATCTTAAAAAAGAGATAACCTGATAAAAACAATGACGTGGTAAAAAACAGAATTATAAATACCTATATTTTTAAGGAATTGTTAAGCCCCTTTAGTCTGGGGCTTTTGATTTTTACCTTTATTCTGCTTATGAATAAGGTCCTTAAACTGATGGACCTTATTGTTAACAAGGGGGTGGACATCAGCGAGGTCTTTGCTCTTATTGTCTATCTTCTTCCCTCTTTTCTTGTCCTAACCATTCCAATGTCTGTCCTTCTCGCCATACTTATTGCCCTTGGACGGTTCTCGGCTGATTCCGAAGTGGTTGCGATGAAGGCTTCGGGAATCAGTCTCTATCAAATGATACCGCCCTTCGTGGTTTTTTGTTTTATCGGTTTTTTATTTACCAATGTGCTTACCCTTTCACTTCTTCCCAAGGGTAATGCCGCGCTGAAGCAGCAGCTTGTCAGTTTTGCAAAAAAAAACACCACAGCCGGCATAGAGGCAGGAGTTTTTAGAGATACCTTTAAAGACGTGGTTTTCTATTTTAATGATTACGACCGGAAGACGAATCTGATTAAAGGAATTTTTATTTCTGACAAAAGAGATCCAAAACAGCCCGCAGAGATCTCCGGAGAAGAAGCAAAACTTTTTTTTGTGGAAGATGATGCAAAAGTCCTTTTGCGTATTTTTAACGGAAGTCTCCACCGTTTAAACAAGCTTTCCGGAGAGTATCAGTATCTTCTTTTTAATACCTATGAGCTGGAGGTAGACCTTGATGTTTCAACGAAGAAAAGCAGGGTCAAATACCGGGAGATGGGACTCGTCGATCTTCTGAACGCCTTAAAAAAAGAAAACGCTTCTGCAAAAATAGGGGTTGAGATCCAGCAGAGGCTGGCCTTTCCTTTTGCCTGTCTGGTTTTTGGAGTTCTGGGTCTTCCCCTTGGGGTTTACTGGAGGCGGGGCGGAAAAGCATATGGTTTTGTTCTAAGCATTCTTATTGTGTTTTCCTATTATATTCTTTTAAGTTTTGGAGAAAATCTGGCAAAAAATGAACACCTTTCCGCTTTTGTCGGGATATGGTTGCCGAATGTTGTTTTTGGACTTTTTGGTGTTTTTCTTTTCAGGAAAACGGCAAGGGAAGAGCCGTTTTTCATGCAGAAAGAAATCCAGAATAAAATGCTGGAGCTTTTTGACAGGATCAAAGAAATATTTGAAAAGAAAAGAAAAAAACTGAAAGAGCCGGAACTGCAGACGCCTGTCAATTATAATAAGATGGTACAAAAAGAACTTTTCACCGAAGAGATTATAAAAACAGAAGAAAAAAAGAAAAAACGGAAAAGGAAGTTACCCAAAAAGAAGAAATGATTTTTTGCGTAAATATTGTTTCAGAACGTTTTCATAAATCCGGGTGCCGGTATTATAAAAATCGTTAACGTTAAACAGGAAATTTAATCCTTGCTTGTTATTACCCGATATTTCACAAAAGAGTTTTTAAAGACCCTGGCGCTTTGCCTGTCCTCTTTTATCGCCCTTTATCTTCTGGTGGATCTTTTTGAGCGGCTTGACGACATTATTGAGAACCAGACCGCTCTTTCCCATGTGATTCAGTATTGCCTGTATCAGGTCCCCATGATCATCTATCAGGTTCTGCCCCTGGGTGTTCTTTTGTGCACCTTTATTACTATCGGTATCTTTGTTAAGAACAATGAAATCACAGCACTTAAAGCACACGGCATCAGCCTTTTCAGCGTATTAAAGGTGTTTGTTCTTATTTCTTTTTTACTTTTTCTTTTTTCTCTTTTTCTCCAGGAGTTTGTGCTTCCGCAAGCCAACTGGCAGGTTAAGAAAATAAAAAAGGTTTATATCAAAGGAAAAAAAAACCCAACCCTATTAATAAAAGAAGAGTCCTGGTTCAGAAGTCAAAACAGCATCTGTCAAATAGGCTTTTTTGATCCCCTAAAAAACACCCTTCACCAGGTAAATATTTTTTATTTTGGGAAAGACTTTAATCTTAATAAAAAGATTGAGGCTGAAAAAGCGGTCTGGACCGAAGACCGCTGGATATTTAATAATGGGGTGGAGAGACGGTTTAAAAAAACAGGTGAGATGACATTAGAGAAATTCAAAAGCCGTCAAATCGCTTTTGATAAAAGCCCGGAGGATTTTATTGCTTTTCACAAAGAAAGTGAAGAAATGAGCTTCACAGAAATAAGAGCGTTTATTAAAAAAACCCGGGAGATGGGATATTCCACAACAGCCTTTGAAGCGGATATGCATGCAAAGATATCCTATTCTTTTATCTGTATTATCATGGCGGTACTGGGGATCCCGTTTTCTTTAATGATCGGAAGAAGCGGCGGTATGGCCCTGGGGATAGCGATAAGCCTCGCTCTTGGTTTTTCTTACTGGACCTTTTTTGCTTTTTGTCTTTCTCTCGGGCAGGGAGGGGGACTGCCCCCATTTATTTCTGCCTGGTCCGCAAACCTGGCCTTTGCCTTTCTGGGGCTTTATCTTTTTCTGCATGTCAGGCAGTAATTATAAGATTAAACCACGGCCCCGATAAATCGGGATTTACAACTATTCCGTTGTGCGACGTATTTTGAAAAGGATTCAAGGATTCAAGTGAACCTCCTATAACTTCGGCCCGGTCAAAATGGGGCCACGGCTTTTAGAGCATTTTCATAACGTGTAACCGTTGCGCAGCAAAAGGCTAATGCGGTACAATCAAAAAATCAAATTTCAAAGTTCAAATGCCAAATAAATGACAAAAAAGGATAAAAGGGTTTGGCCTTGGTGTTTTTCAGTTTTATTTGATATTTTTAATTTGACTTTAATTCATTTAATCCGTTAAAATTGTTCTTGAGGCTACAATATTAAAAAAATTGCTCTAGCCGTGGATAATTACCTTAAAAAACCGAACAACCGTTATTTAAAAAACCCGCTTTTTTTTTGCGGCTCTTCGGCCGGTGCGGTACCACCGCCGACAGACTGTTTCAGCTTGTGAAGCTGTAAGCCCAGGGTTTTCAGCTGTTCTTCTTTTTCTTTCAGTTTTTCAACAGCCTCTTTTGACTGTACTTCAATTCCTTTTATGTGCTCGTTTCTTTTTGTGATTTCCTGTTCGAGAGTGGAAATGTGCTTTTTATATTTTTCTTCCATTTCTTTGAACTTGTCGGTAAAGCTTTTTACCTCAAGCTCATACTTGTTTTTTATTTCGATGTAGTCTTTTATGATAGAAAAATCAGAACTGGATTGTTGGTCCATTACGCTCTCCTTTATTAAAAGAAATGTCTCCGTTTTGATCGATACCCAGTTTATCCATTTCAAGATTTAACTCACTGGGTATCAGGGTTGCACGAACAGCATCTTCATATTTTATTTTTTTGTTAGCCATTAAAGCAATTAGCGACTGCTCAATCGTCTGCATTTTGTGCAGGCTCACAGAGTTTTCGATTTCAATTCTGATTTCTTTCATTTCGTTATTATCGATCAGCTGTTTGATTCTCGGGGTTTTTAGAAGGACCTCCACCGCTGCTTTTCTTCCCTTGCCATCTGCTGACGGTATCAGTCTTTGAAAAAGGGAAGCGATCAGCACGTCTGCGAGCTGTTTTCTTATTTGAATTCTGGCGTCAATCGGAAACGCATCAACGATTCTCGAGATCGCTTCATATGAACTGTTTGCATGGACCGTGGAAAAAACAAGATGACCGGTTTCCGCGGCATTTAGCGCTGTTGTCATGGTCTCAGCGTTTCTTATTTCACCGATCAGCATGACGTCCGGATCCTGGCGCATGGCATTTTTCAAAGCAGACTCATAGTCGGTGGTATCCACACCGATCTCTCTCTGGGTGATAAACGACTTTTTATCTCTGAACAGAAATTCAATCGGGTCTTCAATGGTGATCACATGAACACGCTGGGTTTCATTGATATGCTGGAGCATGGCGGCCAGGGAGGAGGATTTACCCGAACCGGTGGGGCCGGCAACCAGAACAAGGCCCTGCGGTTTGTCACAGAAGGTTTTTAATACTGGAGGAAGATCAAGCTCTTCTATGGTGGGGATCTGGGTTGCGATATTTCTGAAAACCATGGCCAGCGTTCCGCGCTGATAAAACAGGTTCAGGCGGAACCGTTTAAAGCCCTCTATGGAGTAGGAAGAATCAACCGCAAGCTCTTCGTCGAGGATCTTTTTTTGTTTTTCCGTTAAAAGATGGTCTTTTAATTCTTTTAAAACGGGAATGCTTAACTTTTCCTCACCATACTGATGAAGAACACCGTTTATGCGGAGAAGCGGCGGTGAGCCGACCCTAAGATGGAGGTCAGATGAATTCTTTTCATACATGGTGTTTAGAATTTTATCAAGTTCCATATTCAGCCACTATTTTAGGTTTGTAATGAAAGTAATTATTATTTAATACTATTAAAAAAACAATAAAAAAAGCAATTTTTTGTTGTTTTCGAAATGAAAAAAACAGTTGGTTTAAAAGTTTTTAACACAGGAAGAACCTCTTTCGAAGAATTTTTCTTGCAGGCGGTTAAAAAACAGAAAATCGAATATGATGGAGATTGACATTAAGCTTGAAATAATAGACAATTTTAAGATACTTAAGGCTTCCTGACGGAAGTATTATGCTTAAAAATATGCTGGAGTAGACAAAATGGCCGCCGAGGCTTGAAAGAGCCTTTGGAGGAAAGTCCGGGCTCCACAGGACAGGGTGGTCGCTAACAGCGACTGGGGGTAACCCTAAGGAAAGTGCCGCAGAAAACATACCGCCTTCGGCTTGTCCGGAGGTAAGGGTGAAAAGGTGAGGTAAGAGCTCACCAGTATTCCGGGTGACCGGAATAGCTTGGTAAACCCCACCCGGTGCAAGACCAAATAGGGGAACAACGAAGAAACGCAAGTTTTTTCAAGAGGCGGCCCGTCTTTATGTTCCCGGGTAGGTTGCAAGAGGCGTCTGGCAACAGGCGTCCCAGCTGAATGGCCATTACCTGATTTTATCAGGGACAGAACCCGGCTTACGCGTCTGCTCCAGCTTATATTTACTTTCTTTGCTTGCTCCAAAGAAAGTAACAAAGAAAAGGCACCCTTTGACCGGTCCCGTAAAATTTCGGCTCGGTCAAAATGGGGCCCCGGTTTTCTGAGGTCCCTTTCAGGGACCATCTTTAACACACTGTTTCCTCCGTGTGCTCTGTGCCCCGAGTGAAACGGGCGGTTGATGATTGTTTTTAGCCTTTCTCTGCCTGTCTTGCCATAGCTTTAGCGATCTGCGAGAGGAATGTGTTTTAATATAATTTTAAGGAGAATTTCAAATGGACGATGTAAAGGAAAAATGCGGGATCAGCAGAACCGAAGCCTATGAGCTCATGAAAGAGTATCTTCCCCAGGATAATATGCAGAAACATTCACTCGCCACAGAGGTGATCATGCGGGCGCTGGCAGAAAAGCTGGGATTTGATCAGGATGTCTGGGGGATTGCGGGACTTCTGCACGACCTTGATTATTCCGAGACCAAAGACGACATGAAAAGACACGGTCTTTTAACCGAGGAGATATTAAAAGAAAAAGGGGTGTCAAAAGAGATCACCGATGCGATTAAGAGCCACAATGCGGACAATCTGGGTTTTGAGAGAAAAGAAATTTTTGAACATTCTATCACCTGTGCGGAATGCATCACCGGGATGATCGTTGCCACCACTCTGGTTTATCCGGATAAAAAAATCTCAAGCGTTAAACCCAAATCCATCACCAAGCGGATGAAGGCAAAAGAATTTGCCAGAAGCGTGAATCGGGACTATATCCTGGAGTGTGAAAAGATCGGGATTCCAATGGCGGACTTTGCGGTGTTGAGTCTTGAGGCCATGAAGAGTATTCGTGATGAGCTGGGGCTGTAATTATGTTTTTCAACCTCAAGGTTTTCTATTTAAAAAGGGTTCAAAGAGTCAAGGGGTCGAGCTAAAATCTCCAACCTTTAATTATAACTCGCAGAGATCGCAGAACACACAGAGGTTTTGATTATAAGTTTAAACCGCGGCCTATAGGCGTGCGGTTCGAAAACTTTTGTTGTTTCAAAAACAGTCTTTCCTTACTTTCTTTGCTCTACTCCAAAGAAAGTAACAAAGAAAAGGTCTCCCTTGCCCTGTCCCGTAAAACGGGATTTCCTTGTTACAGGCTTTTTTTGCGGTCGGCACCACAAACTCGTCCCGATTCGTCGGGACTCAGACATGCGTCGCCTTAGATCCACAAAAAAACCTATAACTGCGGCTCGGTCAAGATGGGGCCCCGAATCTCTACGGTCCCCTTTGGGGACAATGCTAAGGCCACGGCTTTTAGTCGTGTATAATTACTATCTCAAACGAAGAGGTGCTTATGAAAAAACTGGTTTTGTTACTTATTATTTTTTTCAGCCTACCCTCTTTCTGCTTCGCATTTGATTTTAAAGAGCTGAAAGAAAAGCTGGAACCCTTGGTGAGCGAAACGGTGCTGGAGAAAACAGGGATCGATCTTGAAAACGTCACCGGTTATCTGGATTGGGAATCAATTAATCTTTCGTTTACTGCTGATATGGTCAACACAACAGAAACCCTGGGGTCAGAAGTAAAGGTTTTTTCCAAGGTGTATAAAAAAGGGCTGACCAATATCCGGGCGGATCTGAAAAGCGACATTATCATCCCCAAAAGCCAAACACCGATTAAAATCAGCAAGGGTTATCTGCTGCAATTTCCTTTGAAAAGAAAATCCTATCTTGTTTTACCAAAACATAAAGGCTATTTGAAGCTGGACCCTGAAAAGGGCCGCGAACTGTTCGGGCAGTTAAAGGAAGGGCTCGGCGATAACCCCGGGAAAATAGATAAAAAAGAACGTTTGGGCACCGAGGAAATAAACGGGTATCTCTGCGACAAGGTTCATATTATGATGACCCCGGAAAACGGTATCAAGACCGACATCACCGCCTGGCTGGCACAGACGTTAAAAGGATTTCCCCTAAAAATTATCGCCCGGCTTGAAACGCCGCAGGGAATCAAGGCAATAAACACAACGGTTTTTACCAACCTTAAAAAAATGGAGCCGGAAGCGGACTTGTTTGAGATCCCTGACGGTTATGTCCGCTATAAAACGTTTCTGGAACTGGTGACCGAAGGAAAGCTGGGATCAAAAATAAGAGAGAGTCAGGAACGCAAAGAAAAGAGAAAACCTTTTAAACGCAAATAAACGCTGTGCCGCCGATTTTTCCCTCTTTGGTGTCTGCAAAATCGGGGGAAGTCCTTTCCGCTCTTGTTTCCTGTGTAGAATATAACCTTGACACTTTCCCTTGATTTTTTTAAATATTATTTATAAATGGAGGGCAGAATGAAGACAACATTGATATTTGTTACCCTGGCAAAGATAAAAGCCAAAGACAAAATAGATGCTGACTTTAATATTGATGACAACAATACACAGGGGACCTGTGCAGATGTTCAGGAGGATATTTATACAGCTGTTCTTGACCTTTTAACAGATGATGAGAAAGAAAAGTATCTGACAACAGGCAAGCAGCTCTCTTTTATTCAGGATGATGATCCGCCGCCCTTTACCGAGTCAACTAACCCTGTCAGCCTAGGGCAGTTTCTGGCTGCCTGTTGATCCGGCCGATATGATCACCCCTGAAGACGATCAGTATTTTTATGAGCCCATGAGCCTTTATGTTGAGTTTGATGATCCCGCTTTTCAAGAGCTTGAAGAAAAAAATCGGGGGGTTCGTTACTGCAAGTTTTTAAGTCACCAGGCAATACTCAGCTGGATGCTGACAAAAAGCTTTCAAAAAAATCCTGTTCTAATTACAGAATCATCGGTTGAGTGTACCGGGCCAAAGTCTCTCGAATCAAAAGCCGGCAGCTGTCTCTTTTATTTCACCCCGGCAGTTTCTTTGATAATGAGACCGCTCCAAAAAGATGTGCGGAGCGGCCGAACTCAGATTATAAAAATGTCCCCTGCAGCGAACGCACGGAAGAAATCGAGACCTTTATTCCCGACTATCAGAGCCAGACGGGTATTTGTGTCATCCATTGTCAGGAAGAGGAAGAAATTATCTGGAACATCTACACAGAAAATCCCGAAGCCAGCTGTATCGGGTTTGACCTGTTCTATCCCGGTGATGAGGCATTACCTCAGAACAGGGAATCGGTAAACCGTTAAGTTGAAAATATTGTCCGGAGAAGAGCCGGGGCTGCAAAACAGAGCTGATTAAATTATTAAAAAAACAATTTAATAAACAAAAAGGCGGGAAAATGTCCCCGCCTTTTTTGTTTATTGATCCTTCCTTATAAAAACAAAAACATTCTGATGGTTTTATTTTTTCTATAATATTTGCTTGCTTATAATCTAAAATTATTATAATTTTGAAAATAATGTATGCAAAAAGATGGATTTCCAGTAAATACACAAGAAGGCAATGCACAAAAACAAAAAGATTGTACACGCGCACACTTTTTGTGTTTTGAATTTGCCAGCGGTATTTTTACAAAAGTGAATACGAACAGCAATGCAAATAGGCCGCCATTTTTCTGTATATCATGCGGTATAGGCGTAATAGGCTGCTAAGTGGCTGTATATCACGCAAACGTATGCCAATATGGGCGTGTTATAACACGCCCAATAGTCGGTATATTAATAGTTATGCATAAAAAAGGAAAACAATGACATTCCCAATAGAATTTGAAGCCAATGTTGATAGCCATAATGGTAATTTTAATATATCAATCACAATCAGAAATGGATTAACCATTTTAATAGGGCCTAATGGCAGTGGAAAAACACACCTGCTAAGAGCCATTAAAACTTCATTACCTTCACAATCGAAAAATAAAAAAGTCAGATTTATATCTGCTGGTAGAGCAGGATTAATTGAACAGTACAGGTCTGACTTTGATGGACAAAGGAGCACAAACATAAGATATGAAAATGCCACCTTTGGTTCTAAAAGTGATGTAACTAGAAGACACAAGACAGAGACTCTCAATGGTGACTTCCAAACATTATCTGAAAGAGCAGATATTTTAATTAAAGTTCAAGAAAGACTAAGAAAACTATTTAAGAGAGATTTAATCGTTGAGTGGGATGCCGGTTCTCTCAAAGTTATTTTTGCAAGACTTGATGATGAGTCTGAGCCTTATTCATCTGGAAGAGAAGCGTCAGGTTTGCTTCATCTTGTCGGTATTTTGTCTGCTCTCTATGATGATGAGGTTGGTGTACTACTAATAGATGAGCCAGAAGTATCACTTCATCCACAGTTACAGGCTTTTTTGCTAAATGAAATACTAGATTCCGCAGGGCACCCATCAGAAGGCGGATTCAAAAAACTAATTATCATGGCAACACATTCAACTGAAATGCTGAGAATTTCTAATCCCCAAGACTTGGTGTCTCTAATATTTTGCCATGATCTAAATACCCCGCCAGTGCAAATTAAACCAGATGCAGGAGAGTTACAAAATAGGAAATTACAGATACTAATAGCGAGACTAGGACAAGAGCATAAATTAGCTCTTTTTTCACGCAGACCACTTTTAGTAGAAGGACCGTCAGATGTAATGCTATGCGGATTTTTGTCGCATAAACTGGAGTACCACTTAGAAGCTGCGGGTTCGCAAATACTTCCTGTAATTGGGAAAGGACAAATGCCTGTTGTCGCAAAATTTATGACACTTCTAGGGAAGTCCCCTGTTGTACTTGCTGATGCTGATGCCTTCGCAGATGGTATGGAACTAACAAATATATTTCTCAACAATTGTGATGAAGCAAATAAAGCGGCGGCAGACACAGGAGCCTCATCAGCTATCTCCTTAGCTTCTGATGTTTATAATGACTTTTGCGACCTAGTTAATAATAGTTGGGACGAAATTTCTCAATACTCGATAACTCACCCTTACT
>CAYLYF010000027.1:0-38043 GCA_964387595.1 uncultured Thermodesulfobacteriota bacterium
ACACTTTCATCTGGTATTTGTTTTAAGAAAATAGCCCTGATGACTTGATAATGGTACATCTTTAAAATTAGGTGGTGGATCCTGGTCGCGGCCATCAATTGACACACCTTCCCCAATCCGTTATACTTTGTAACCCATGAATAACCAATTTAGATTTTCGCTTGAACACTTGCCCCCTGCCACGACGCAGCCTTGAGCGCAGGCGTGGTTGAACCCTTTTAAAAAACATTCACACGGCTAAAAGCCGTGGTTTAATAATAGAATTAATTATGATCAGCACAGATACCCTTAGTAAAAGTTTTGCCGGCCAGAGCCTGTTTGAAGAAGCAAGCTTTAAGATTAACGCAAAAGAGCGTGTGGGGTTGGTGGGCCGAAACGGTCACGGCAAAACCACCCTTTTTCGTCTCATCACCGGCGAAGAGCGCCCTGACTCCGGAAGCATCATCATTCCAAAGCATTACCGCATCGGCTATGTCAAGCAGCATCTGGGCTTTACCGAAGATACCGTCTTAAAAGAAGGCATAAAAGGACTGCCTTCAAATGAAGAACATCTTTACTGGAAAGTCGAAAAGATCCTTTCAGGGCTGGGCTTCAGTTCGTCCGACCTGCAGAGACATCCTGCTGAATTTTCCGGAGGTTATCAGGTCCGCCTGAATCTCGCCAAAGTACTGGTTTCCGAACCCGACATGCTGCTCCTGGATGAGCCCACAAACTACCTCGACATAACATCTATCCGCTGGATCGAGCAGTTCCTGCTGTCCTGGCAGCACGAACTTATGCTGATTACTCATGACCGATCCTTTATGGACAGGATCGTTACCCACACCCTGGGTATCCATCGAAAAAAAATGAGAAAGATCCCGGGAAACACAGAAAAATATTACGCGCAGATCGCTCAAGACGAAGAGATCCACGAAAAAACCAGAGTAAATGATGAACGAAAACAAAAAGATATTGAACTTTTCATCAGCAGGTTCAGAGCAAAGGCAAGACTTGCAAATATGGTTCAGTCCCGGGTTAAGACCCTGGAGAAAATGGATAAAAATTCAAAACTTGAAAAAATAAAAGCGCTTGAATTTTCCTTTCAGGAAAAACCGTTTAATTCAAAATATCTCCTGAATGCGGGCGGTCTCTCTTTTTCCTACACCCCCGAAAATATGCTTATTAAAGATCTTGACATCAGCATTGCAAAAGGCGACCGGGTGTGTGTCATCGGAAAAAACGGTAAAGGAAAAACAACGCTTCTTAAACTTCTGGGAGGGGACCTTATCCCTGCAGCGGGAACCATCACCTACAACCCCAATACGGAAAAGTGTTTTTTTGAACAGACGAATATAAAAAACCTGGTGGACAGCCGGACCGTTGAAGAAGAGATCCTCTATTCCTACGAGCACGTTGACAGCCAGCTGGCCAGAAACATCTGCGGCGCCATGATGTTTCAGGGAGACAATGCCTTAAAAAAGATCTCTGTTCTTTCAGGTGGAGAAAAAAGCCGGGTCATGCTGGGTAAAATTCTGGTTACGCCGGTTAACCTGCTGCTCCTTGACGAACCCACCAACCATCTGGACATGGAATCCTGTGATGCCCTGCTTGCCGCAATCGACAACTTTGACGGAGCCGTGGTGATGGTCACCCATAACGAGATGTTTCTCCATGCTCTGGCTGAAAGACTGATCATATTTCAAAAAAACGGCATCATGGTTTTTGAAGATACCTATCAAAACTTTCTGGAAAAGGTCGGATGGGAAGATGAGGACTCCGGCATAAGATCCGAACAAAAGAACATCGCCGGCACCGCTGAAAAACTCTCAAAAAAAGAGATGCGCAAAAAACGCTCTGAAATCATAACCCGGCGCAGCACCGAATTAAAGCCCCTTGAAAAGCGCATTAAAAAAATTGAGGATAATATCGAGAAAAATGAAAAATCCCTGAATCAGGCCTTCGCAGAGATGCAGGAAGCCACCCAGGCAGGAGAGGGAGAAAGAATAGGAACACTTTCAAACATTATCCACACGGCCCAGTCCACCATCGACACCCTTTTTGAAGAACTCGAAGACCTGACCAAAAAGTTTGAGAGTAAAAAACAGGACCTCGATCAAAAACTTGTCGAACTTGAGGACTAACTTCCCCTCCTATCAATGACCCGAACCCGATCAGAGGCAAGAAGCCCCATGTTCTAACAAAAACCCCATTAATTTGTTTATATTGACAGTATTTTTTACCTGTAATATTATATAGGATTGCTAAAATGAATGGCCTAAAGCAGGCAAAATCAGAAAAAAAACCCAATGAACAGCACGAAAAAGACAACCACCTGGTTTATTATAATTACAGCACCGATCGCCTGTATTATGATATCTTTATGCCTGGGCCGCTATCCGATTCCTTTTTCAGAAGTTGTCGAGATTTTCTGGTGCAAACTGACCTTAAGCACCTGCACACTTCCTGACGTTCAGCAAAGTGTTGTCTGGGACATCCGTTTTCCCCGTGCAGTACTCGGGGCTATGGTGGGCGGCAGTCTGGCAATAAGCGGAGCTGCGTTTCAGGGCCTGTTTAAAAATCCGCTGGTAAGTTCCGGCATACTCGGCGTCAGTTCCGGTGCAGGATTCGGCGCAGCACTTGCGATCCTGCTATTTAATACCGCTCTTGTGATTTATCCCATGGCGCTTTTTTTTGGAATACTTGCCGTCTGTCTCAGCTACATGATCGGACGGATATATAAAACCTCGCCGGTCATTATGCTGGTACTGGGCGGTGTTATTGTCTCTTCTGTTTTTTCCGCACTCATCTCTTTTGCCAAATATGTGGCAGATCCCTATGAACAGCTCCCCACCATTGTTTTCTGGCTCATGGGAAGTCTGGCTTCTGCCCGCGTTGAAGACATTGCCATTGCCGGCATCCCCATGGTCCTGGGTGTCCTGGGACTTCTGGCCGTACGCTGGCAGATCAATGTGCTTTCCATGGGAGACAAGGAGGCCCGAACACTTGGGGTAAATACCCGGCGGATACGCGGTATTATCATCGTCTCTGCAACTCTGGCCACAGCCGGGGCTGTCTGCATCAGCGGTGTGATCGGCTGGATCGGGCTAGTCATCCCCCATATCAGCCGCATGCTGGCCGGAAATGATAATAAGATCCTGATGCCCTTAAGTGTTTCCCTGGGCGCATGTTTCCTGATCCTGGTGGACAACCTGGGAAGGATCATCACCGGATCTGAAATCCCCCTGGGTATCTTAACCGCACTGGTGGGCGGCCCCTTCTTTGTGTATTTACTTAAAAAAACAAAAGGGGGCGGCTGGTAAGATGACACTTGTCAATATTGAAAAAGCATCGTTTAGTTACGGCACTGGACATATATTTAAGGACCTCAGCCTTAAGGTAGACAGGGGCGAGATCTGCTGCCTGCTGGGCCCCAACGGCTGCGGCAAGACCACGCTTCTGGATTGCATTCTCGGCACGCTCCAGCTAAAAACAGGCCGCATCCTGATAAACAACAAAGAAACCAAAGGCATGAAACCGGGTCAGCGGGCCAGGCAGATCGCTTATGTCCCGCAGCGCCACGAACACACCTTTCCCTATACCGTACTGGAAATTGCCATGATGGGCCGTGCCGCTTATATCAGCATGTTCTCCTCTCCCTCTGAGGTGGACAAAAAAATTGCCGAAGAAGCCCTTGAGATGGTGGGCATGACCGGCTTCCGGAACAGGCCCTATACCCAGCTCAGCGGCGGAGAAGGTCAGATGGTCATGATCGCCCGCGCCCTGGCACAGAAAACCCCGCTGATCATCATGGACGAGCCCACCGCCCATCTCGATTTTCACAATGAACTATTGATCCTTGAAACCATGTCCGACCTGGTCAAAGATTTCGGACTGTCGATCATTATGGCCACCCATGCCCCGAACCATGCCTTATATTTTGAAAATAAGGGCATTAGCGCTTCTGCGGCACTGATGCACCAGGGCTGTTTTCTGGCCCATGGATCCCCCCGGGACGTTCTGTATGAACAAAGCATCAAAACACTTTACAATATTAATACAAAGGTCGTCTCCTTTGATATCGACAAAGATGAGACACGGACCCAGATCATTCCCATAGGAACGGACCGGCTTCAGCCATGAAAACAATACGCTTGACCCCTTTCTTTATTCTATTCTTTTTTGTAATATCAGCTTTGAGCTGTCCCGTTTATGCTGCCGGAAAAAACACCCGTATGGTAGAGGACTGTTTCGGCCGTAACGTTGAGATCCCGGCTGAGGTTAAAAATATTGTCTGCCTCTTCTCTTTTTCCGGTCATGCGGCCGTCATGCTGGGCAAGGGAAAAAATATTGTTTCGATTTCCAACGGACTCAAAAGAGACACCCTGCTGCACCGGATCTGCCCCTCGATCCTGGACGCCACGGTCCCAAAATACAAGGGCGCCATCAACATTGAAGAGCTGGTAAAATCAAATCCTGATATTGCCTTTATTTCCGGAGACATCGGACGCAGCACAGGGGAGGCTGAAAAGCTTGACCGGTTTAAGATCCCCTATCTGATCGTGGATTACAGCACCATTGAAAAACAGCAGTTTGCCATTGCCATGATCGCGAAAACACTCGGGGTTCCGGAAAGAGGCGCTTTGTACCTGGATTATTATAACCGGTGCATAGACCTTGTCCAGAAGCGCACCCGGGATATTCCTGCTAATCAAAAATCCCGGATCTTTCATTCTGTTCTTGAGCCCACCCGAACAGATCCAAAAGAAAGCCTGACCACAGACTGGATCAGAAAAGCAAACGCGGTAAGCGTATCAGCAGAAAGAGATTTACAGCTCATTGACGGAAAAGGCTATGCCGGGATGGAACAGATCCTGTTATGGAACCCGGATATAATCCTGGTCAATGAACCGTCTTCGCATAAGTTCATCTTAAATGATATCCGATGGTCTACCCTGACCGCAGTTAAGAATAAAAAAGTTTTCCAGATGCCCATCGGCATTTCCCGCTGGGGTCATCCCGGATCCATTGAAACGCCCCTGGCAATTTTATGGGCGGCCAAAACAGTTTATCCGGATCTTTTTACAGATATAGACATGAAAACTGAAACCAGACAATACTATAAACGTTTTTTCAATTTTGAGTTAACAGACAAACTTCTTGAGCAGATCCTCAGCGGATCAAAAATGCGCAAAACAAAACATAAAAATAAGAGAAAGTGATGCTTTCTGCCTGCAAGGCAGGGCATCCCGGTATTTATTATTAATTTTAGGATAGTAGCTGATTCATCTCCGCTTACAAAGCGGGACTTTCTCAGCACCTTCCGGTAAAAAGGATCTATCATGGAAAATATTCTACTCTGTATTGACGATACGGACAATATTGATAGCAGAGGAACAGGCGAACTGGCAACCCTGCTGGCGGGTATTATCGAAGAAAAAAAATGGGGAACGTCCACGCCGGTAACAAGGCATCAGCTCCTGATCCATCCGGACATTGCATATACCTCACACAACAGCAGCATGTGTTTTACAGCTAAGATCAACCCTGAGAACCTTGCGGACCTCACCCGTTTTTCAATGGACTTTCTGACGGAGGAATCCGCAGAAGGATCTGACCCCGGTCTCTGCATTGTCCCTCTGGATAAATTTAAAGCTGAAGACAAACAGGAATTGATCCGTTTTGGACACAGTGCCAAACAGGATGTCCTTCAAAAGGACACGGCCTACAGTCTTTCAAAGAAGCTTGATATACATCTGTCCGAACACGGTGGAACAGGAATCGGCGTCATCGGCGCTCTTGCCGGCACCGGTCTTCGCCTGTCAGGCAATGACGGACGTTTTCGAGGACATTTTAAAATTGACCGTCAGAGCGATATTGTAAGTGTCGAACAGATTAGACAACAGACCCATGTCGAATGCGCCAGATCTCTTGACGGAGAAATGCTTTCTGACAGAGAGCAGATAAGACTGGGAGAAAAGGTAAAATCCGTTCTGATGGAAAACCGGTCAACCCTGCTTGTATTTAAAGACACAAAAGAACCCGGTGTCTGGCAGACCTGCACCAAACAGCAGCTTAAAAATTATTAAAGATCATTATGATGAGTTTCTGGAAAGCAAACGACAAAAAACAAAAAGAATTCAGACTCGGACATGAGGATTTTGATGTTGCCGCAGAAGCCGCACAAAACTGTCAGAACTTCAGGATTGACGATGAGGATGAGCTTGTAACGGATCAGGACCGTTCCTGCTACAACTGCCGTTACCGACGCTGGACAATAAATAGTTTTGTCTGCCTGAAAAACTGAAACCGGTTTTTAGCGCTCTTAAGCCCGGCCACCATTTTTCTTCTCCAATTCTTCAGCAATATCAGGGTAAAGTTTTTTGACACAGTCCGGACAAAGGCTGTGGCTGAACTCTGCTTCGGAATGGTCCCGAACATAGGACTCGATCTGGTTCCAGTATCCCTTATCGTCTCTGATCTTTTTACACGAAGAACAGATGGGAAACATACCGCTTAATGTTTTAACTTTTTTAAGCGCTTCTTTTAGTTCAAAAATAAGGTTTTCTCTTTCTCTTTCTTTCTGTTTATTTTCTGTTATATCCTGCAGTATCGATGCGGAAGCGACGGCCTCCTTCTGGTCATTGTATATAAGAACATTATTTTCCAGAGTCAGGACTATTTTTCCGTCCTTTCGCAGGGTATATCCTTCGAACTCCGGCACCGCACCTTTCTCAAATAAAACACCGATCATCTCTGCTGCATTATCTATATAATCCTGGGTAAACTCAATTTTTTCACCAAGGACCGTCTCGTACAAACCGGGTTCCCGGGGCGCCATCTCAACCATATACTTTCCAATAACTTCATCACGATCATAATCTATAATTTTTAAATAGGCATCATTCACCCGGTTAATACAGCCGCTTGAGTCAGTAATCACAATGGCACACAAGGAAGTTTCTATGATACTGTCTATAAAACCCAGAGCGGTCTGAAGCCTTTCGGTAAGCAAATTCTGTTTAGCCAGTTCCTGTCTGACGCTGTCATTGGCCCACTTTAGACTGAGAACAGATTTTACCCGGGCAAGAATTTCCGGACGCCTGACCGGTTTTGGAATAAAGTCAACCGCTCCGGCATGAAACGCTTTTTCCAAAGCTTCATCCGAATCCTTAAAAGATCCGGACAGCATTATGATCGGAATATTTCCTGTTACAGCCTGCGCTTTAAAAATTTTACAAAATTCAAAGCCGTCCATCTCCGGCATAATAATATCAAGAAGCACCAGGTCCGGTGGAAAATGATTAATGATCTCAAGAGCTTCGCCGGCAGAAATGGTGGCCTGAACATTTTCATAACCGCCTTTTTCCAGTATCTTTTTTATTAATTCAATACTTTCCGGAGAATCATCTATTAAAAGAATTTTCATCTTCTCAATATTTTTCATATTAAATCCGCAATACAGGTTATGATTTCCAGAATACCCGGCTAAACAATTACACAGCAAGAGACAAAACTTACGACACTTTAAACAATAATTGCTCTGATAAAAACAATCATCTATTTCTTTATTTTAACCGTACAGATTTCCCCCGGAATACATTCCAGCTCAAAATCAATCCGTTTTGCAAATGCTTCCCAGAGCGGCTTGCATCCCTTCTCGCACACGTCTTTCCACTCGATACTGAAAGTCCCGAGCACACTCACAATCTCAAGCATCTCTTTGTACGGACAGGGAAATGACCGTTCACAGTCTTTTACAACAATTCTTTCAAACAGCTGATAATTACAGGAGTTTGCCTCAAACATTCCGTACAGTCCCTTATCCGGACCGCCTTCCTCTTTGCGGCCTTTGATCATTTCAAGGATTGGCGCAAGTATTTCAGCTTCATGTTCTGCCCGTTCCTGCCACAGATTGTGCTTGACCGCCAGGTCCAGGCCCACCAGGTTCGCCTTAAGCAAGGCATCATTAAACTTATGGGGGTAGGGCATCACATCCGTGTAGGTCTGATAGATCATTCTCATTGCCGGAGCAATGTCTGCTGATTCTTTTTCAAAATCAAATTCTATTCCAGGCATAATGTTCTCCTTTTATATTTACTGTTATTAATCCAGCTTTTCAAAACACGGGATACAAAACGTCTTTCCGTTTTTTTGTTTCATCTTTGTAGACATGGTCATCTCCCCGCATGCTTCACAGATTTTTGAAGGAGCGATCTCTGCATATTCCGGCATAACAAACGCGATCTCTTTTGTTTCAAAGATATCACTGAAAGGTTTTGACAGCAGGTCCATTGATTTTAAAAACTTCTGACGTTTTTTCTGCTCTTTAGTTGCTGTTCCTGAACCAACCGCTTTTTCAAGGACATCAAATTCTTCTTTTTCTTTTCCCTGATATGAATAAGAATTTTTTCTGGAAAAACGATAGGATCTCTGCTGCTGCCGGCTGATAACGGTAAACGCATTTTTCCCGTAATTTTCAACAATAAGGTTTCCCTTACCCGCTGTTGTTCCAAGAACGATCTGAAAAGCATCAACAGAACAGGAATCGTTTTCACAAACCGCGACGATCTCCTCATCCTGTGACCTTTTAATATCAAGCAGGCCCTTAGCCTCTTTTGCAACCAGATATCCGTAAATAATACCCGGACAAAGATGTCCGTGAAATTTTATGCAGTCTTTAAGCTCTTCAGAAATTTCTGAATTTTTTAAAATATCCATTTAATAACTCCTGTCTCCAAACACCACTCTCCCCAGTCTGATCATATTAGACCCCTCTTCGATTGCCGTCCAGTAAGAATCTGACATGCCCATCGAAAGGGTTCTTAAGCTGATACCGGGAAGATCCAGTTCATTTATTTTATCAAAGATTGCTTTTGCTTTTCTGAAATAGGGCCTGCTGTCTTCCGGATCACCGGTCATGGGACCCATCGTCATCAGACCTTCAACGGAGATATTCTCCAATCCTGCCATTTTAACAACCAGATCTTTCACCTTTTCAAAATCAGGATCTACTCCTTTTTTTGTTTCCTCGCACCCTGTATTTATTTCAACATAAACCGGAATTATCTTTTCCGCCCTCTGATTTAAAGCTTCGGCTCTTTCAAAAGAAGAAAGGGTCTGCACCAGATCAAACACCTTTAATGCACGGTTGATCTTATTCTTCTGAAGATCGCCGATCATGTGCCACCTGACTTTTTCGGCGGTTTTGCCCAGCGCAGGAATCACCTGCTCAGCTTCCTGGAGATAGTTCTCACCAATATCTGTGGCTCCCGCGCAAATAGCCTCTTTTACCTCTTCAGGGGTTCTTGTCTTGGCGGCAAGAACAATGGTCACATGTTCGGGAATCTGATTTCTTATTTTTTGATAGTTTTCAGCAATATTCATAACGGGTTCCTAAAAAAGCAATAAACTTTAGTCCGGATCTTGAGACAGACCCTGGTCTGGACGAATGTCACACTGAAATTTCCTGTTTTTCTACTCCGGCATCCTCAAGACAACTGTTAATGTTTTTTTTAAGCTCTGTAAGATCAATCGGTTTTGGTTGAAAAAGAGAAGCGCCTAAATCGAGAAGATCGGAGATCTGTTTTATCCCCACAACAGCTGACATAATTATAATCGGCAGGTCCTTTAAGCCGGAGTCCCCACGAAGGGTCTGGATAAGCTGTCTTCCATCCATTTCAGGCATCATGATATCTGAGATTAAAAGCCTGATATCTTCATTTGCTTTAAGTGTCTCATAAGCATGTTTCCCGTTTGGACTGATAATGGCAACATACCCCATATTCTCCACAACATTTGTCACCAGCGTCTGACAAATCTTATCATCTTCTGCGATCAGAATCTTTATCATCTTGATCTCCAAAAATATTTTGTATTAAATAAATATAGTCTGTTAAACTTTTAATTGTCAAGAATGAAAAGAAAGGATCAACCCTTTAACAGAAAGTTTTCCTTGAGAATAAGGTCTCTTTTTCCATTTCTCCCGGGAGAAGATCTTTTTTCGTTCTTTAGTATATATCATTATATTTCAGCCATAACAACTCCACCCATAGTCTCCTTCGGAGTTTAGGCGTGATCGTTCATTTATCTACAAAACAATCAATAAAAATGGTATATTAGGAAACAAAAAACAGATCATTTGAGGATGTTACATGACAAAGCCGGGTCCGGTCTTAAAAAGGCTGTTCGCCTTTTTAATCTTTCTTATCTTATTTTCTTCTTCATTAAGAGCAGATGAAGTTCCCCTGTGGGTCGCAAATGAAATCGCCAAAAACTACATCTCTCACTGCATTTTGCTGCGCGGCAGCTGGGCCGGAACAAAAAGTCCGGTGATCACCGGAATTAAACCGGTTATCTATAATAATGAATTTTTGGGCTACAGCTTTAGTGTCTATCCCAAAGGACATTTACTTGTTCCCTTTTATGATGAATTCAGCCCGGTTCTTCTTTATTCGGAAACATCCGGCTTTGACCCTGAAAAAGCATACCGGCTCGGGTCGATCGAATCATGGATCATTCCGGAACTATATCATTCCCTTGATATTGTTGAACAGAAAAAAAACAGCCCTGCCCTGAGATCTGCCTACAGCAGCTCCCGGGTGGCCGCGGCCTGGAACAGCTTCAGGGACAGCAGCAACAGTTATTCCCTGCGATACAGCACACCATCCGGAACTGTCGGCCCATTACTGACCACAACGTGGGACCAGGGCTCGCCGTACAACCTTTACTGTCCTGCGGCAGCATCCTGCACCCAGACCCTGGTGGGCTGTGTCGGTCTGGCCTGGGCACAGGTGATGAATTACTGGGAGTGGCCGGACCGGGGCATCGGCAGCCATTCATATCCCTGGGGAACAGATAACAAGACCCTTTCTTCAGAGTTTAATACTATCTACAGCTGGGCCGACATGCCGAACGAACTATCACCTCCAATCACAAATGAACAAAAAAAAGCAGTTGCCCGGCTCTGCTATGATGCCGCCATTGCCGCAGAAACAGATTTTGGATGCAGCGGGTCTGACAGCGAGCTCTGGGCAGATGATGTTCTTCCCGAATATTTTAAGTATAAAGACTGTGCGCACCAGTTTATCAGAGAGAATGTAATCTCTGATCAGAACTGGTTTGAAATAATCAAGACAGAGCTTGATTCCGAACCGCCAAGACCGGTCATATTTTCAATCTTTGTCCCGAACAATGGCGGCGGCCACGAAACCGTCATCGATGGATATCAGGAGGGCATAACAGACAAGGTCCACATCAACTTCGGCTGGAATGGAAGCCAGGACTACTACTACGACATTACGCACGATTTTACCACAGCATCCTATACCTGGAGCAGCTCCGAACAGGTCATTGCCGTCGGTATTGAACCCGATTTTCATGCTGCTATTGACACGGACAATGACACGGTTTTAGACATCGAGGATAATTGCCCGGACACGGCCAACCCTGATCAGTCAGACAATGATACCGACGGCAGGGGTGATGCCTGTGACAACTGCCCCGGCATCCCGAACGGCCAGGACCGGGGAACCTGCACCTCAGGTAAAATTAACACCTATTGCACCGAAAATAGTGACTGCGGCCTGCTTGGTTTCTGCAGCATGAACCAGGAAGACACTGACGGGGATGATGCGGGTAATGTTTGTGATGCTATGGATCTCTGCCCTGCAGTTACAGTTCTCGGCAAAAGCAACCCTAACCTTGATATTATAAGAACGTTCCGCGACCGGGTTCTGGCAAAAAGCGCAGCCGGCAAAAAGCTGACCGCTGTTTATTACGCAAACTCTAAAGAACTGTCAGAAATAATTGAGCTGAATCCGGAGCTGAAGAAACTTTTAGAAATAATGCTTGATGGGCTGATACCTGTGATGGAAACATACCTGTTTAACAGCAGCGAAAAGTGAGGTGTGAGAAGTGAATCGAAAAAACGTTAAATCATTGAATTGAGGACTCCTCAAAAGAATAAGCAAGGACCTTTTCATCTAGAATCCAGAGACCAGCATCTTAGATACTGAACTTCACAACGTCAATCAATCTTTATTAAAACGTCCGCACTCCGAAGTCCCAATTCCGCATTCGTTTTACCATTCACTCTTGATCCTGCAGGTCTTACCTCTTGACTTTATTGCTTCAATTGCTTTAAGTCCTATAGTCAAATGCCGGTCGGTATATTTTTGAAAAACTTTTTTTGCGCTGTCCTTGCTTTTTATCCCGCCTTTTTTGAGCGGCATATCAGATACCAGCATGATCGCACCAATGGGAAGATTCAGCGCGTAAGCCACTGAAAACAGGGTGGCAATCTCCATGTCAATAGCGATAATCCGGTGCTTTAAAATATAATCAATAAATTCCCGGTCAAACTCCCACATCCGGTAATCCGTGGTCAGCATAATACCGGACCGGGCATCCCTTCCGGTCTCTTTTGCGATGACTTCTTCACTGATCCGGTTTATCCAGAAGCTGGGCTGAGCCGGTACGTTCTGCGGTATATAATGGGGGCTGGTCCCTTCGTCGCGCACACTGGCTGTGGGAATTAAAAGCTCACCGACTTTCAGTTTGCTGTCAATCCCGCCGCACATCCCCAGCATCAGAACACTTTTAACTTTTTTCAAAAAAGAGAGGCAGTGGGCAACAATCCCCGCCGAGGGTGAGCCCACACCAAAATTTATAATTGAAGTACTGCTCTTTTTATCATGGGCAACAGTCCAGTAGCCGGACTTGATCTTAGTTCCGGTGATCTCCGCAAACATCTCAACATACCGGGGGAAATTAACCAGCAGAATATGAGAGCCGAATTCACTGATTCTTGATCCGGTATACCGCTCAAGCGTCTCCCTGGCATATGTTTCCGGTTTTAAATTTTTAGGCATCTGGCTGCTCCTTTTTCAGTCAAATTTTGAGGGCGTTTTATAATAGCCAACTAAAAAAAGTGATGACTTGTATAAAGCCATCACTTTTTACCATTATCCCAAAAAGCATGCAAGAGCAATTCCAGCTCATTTGTTTTTTTTCTGCAACCATTACAGTCAACTGCGACGGGCGATCGCACAGGAAAATTGCCCCGTCACCGGACAAACTTACTCCTGGTTGTACGGCCAAACCGGATAAAAACAGGGATAGCCGTCATTCGTTTCTTTTCCAAAATCGGCCAGAAAGGTCTGGACCTCTTCGGACAAAAGATAGTCTGATAGAAGCCGGGCACCCTTGTGGTTCGCCTGGGGAAAAACCACCGGGTTTGCCTCCATGACCATGTAGGGACGGCGCATTTCCGGATCACCGGTGACCATGATCTCCAGATCCCTAAAAGCGATCTTTTTGGTCATATAGGGCATCCGGCCATAGATGAGGTAAGCTCCTTTTTCTGCAGCATATGCCGGCGCCAGATGACGGGTCGGTGCTTCATCCTTTAACACCCAATCACCCCGGGGCCTGATACCGGCTTTTTTCCACATCTTGTGAGACATCTCTCTTTTCCCCAGACCCATGGTATCAAGGATCTTTGATTTTGTTTCAGCAATCTTTTTTAATGCTGCAGCACCATCTTTCATCCCGCGGATACCGGCCGGATCAGCAGGCGGCCCCAGAATCACCAGGTCATTTCTGGCCCAGGGCCGAATGTTAACACCGTAGCCTTCAACCACCAGGTCCGTGGTACCGTCGCTGGAGTGCATGGTCAGAAGATCTGCCTCACCCCGCATAAAAGGCTTTGAAATAATACCCTTGGGGCCGGTAGAGATCACTTCAACCTTGATACCGGTCTTTTTCTCAAACATTTTTGATACTTCCTGCCACATCTTTGCCCGGATCATACCGTTTATCACACAGCATTTAACTACTTTCAGATCATGTTTTTTGGTTTCTGCACGCACTGCTGCTGCAGTAAAGACAAAACAAAACATTAGAGCTATGACCATTGATGTACTTTTTATCCGGCAGTTCATTTTTTTATCCCTTCAATATATTTTTTAATTAATGTTTTTGTTGTTGGATCAGAACTTAGAATCACACCCCACCAAAAACTGTTCATATTTATTTTATACTTCCCGGACTTTAATCCGAATAAAATCAGAAAAGAGTCAACTCAAAAGCAATAACGATCTTCAGGGGAACATCTCCCTTAAAAAACCGGGGCGGCGGCCGTGGAAACGGAGAGGCATCCCTAATAGCTGTTAACGCCGCTTCATTCAGGATCTCATGAGGACAGGGTCCGATAACCCGCACATCCTTGAGAGATCCATCCTGGCCCACAATAAACTGCAAGCTTACCCTGCCCTCGATCTGACGGGTCCGGGCCGGCTGCGGATAACGCTTTGCCCGCTGGATAGAATTTTTTACCAGCTCAAGATAGTCCCGGGCACTGGTAAACGCCCTGTCCGCAGCATCTGCTCCAATACCCTTCAGCCCGGGGATCTCCGGGCTGCTCAGGGAAGCCCCAATTCCATCGGGCATGTCTTTATCTGCCGGATCAAGAACGAGCGGCTTAAAATGAGGTACCGGTTTAACAGCTTTAAGCTTCCGGGTTTCATGGGGCTTCAGCTTGTCCTTGGGGCGAAGCCGGGGCCGGGGAATGTCCCGGGAAAATGATTTTGAAATATTCCGCAGCGCCAGATCTATAAATACCAGGCTCCGGGCATTATACAGCCCTGCGATTTGTCCCAGCAGGACCAGGTGTACTGCCAGAGATACGCCCAGCAGCCAGCGCAGCAGCCAATTCGGTTTATGTTTTTGTTCCTTTAAGGTCATGGCTGTCCGTCAAAAATCCTTTTCTGTTGCCAGACACAGCTTGCCGGCACCAGCAGCCTTAGCCAGATCCATGACCCTGACCGCCCTGTTCAGCATCACACCTCTGTCCGCACGAATAACCACCAGCCGGTCTTTTTTGGCTCCGATCATTGTTTTCAGCCTTTTAAACAGACTTCCCAGTGGAACCTCTTCCTCACCGATATAGGCCCGTCCCTGTTTGTCCACAAAAACCGTGATTTCCTGTTCGGTCTGCGGTGCCGAAGCATTGGCTTGGGGCAGCTTTATCTGGATGCCCTCCTCCACCAGAAAATTGGTGGTCAGCAAAAAATAGATCAGCAGCAAAAAAACAATATCGATCAGGGGGGTCATGGGTATTTTTATTTCATAGCGTTTTTTTGTTTTTCGTTTTCCAAGCATGAAAAATTCCTTTCAGACATCGCCCTCAGGCGGTCTTACCGCCGTTTGTCTTTTTTTCACTCAAGGCCTTGATCAGCGCAACAGAACCATCCTGAATCTGGGCCTCATACTTGTCTACGCGGGAGCACAGATAGCTGTAGGCAACCATCGTGGGAAGCGCCACCGCCAGTCCAAGGGCCGTGGTGAGCATGGCCTCCCAGATCCCTCCGGCCAGAACCGAAGCGTTAACCTTGCCGCCGGTCTGCTGGATCACCATAAAGGCCTTTATCATTCCGAGGACTGTTCCCAAAAGACCCAGCAGCGGTGTGATATTACCGATGGTGGCCAGGGTCTGGAGATAGCGTGAAAAACCGCGGCTTTCCTCCTCTGCCGCATGCACCAGTACGGTTTCAAGGGTATCCAGGTCAGCTGCCCGCATCTCTATGCCCTGCTGCAGCACCCGGCCCATAGGGGTATCACTAACCTGAGCAAGTTCAATGGCCTGGTCATCCTCTCCCCGCCGAATGTGTCCGCTCAGTTTTTCCACCAGTCCGTCCCCGGCGATCTTAATCTGCGAAAAACGAATAATACGTTCCAGAAAAATCGCCAGAGCGACCATGGAACATAAAAGTATGGGGCCCACCAGGATTCCCCCTTTTGCCAGAAATTCAAACATACCAGTTCTCCTTAATAAGCTTGATGTTAGTACATACCCGATTAATCAGGGTTTTTAACTTTTAGTAATTCAAAATTTTTTCACAAGGGTTCAAGATCATAGAAAACGCATTGCGCGAACTCATTTAATTCCAAAATTTGCATAATATTGTTCTCTATGCTCTATGCTCTTTGCACTTTGCTATTTAACTTGGTCAAGAAATCCTTTTATCAGTGCTCTTCAAAACCAAGCTCTCACTTACTTTTTCTCTTATTCTCCCGCCTCAGGCTCTTCAACGATATCAGGTTTTCCGTCACAGTCCAGGTCCTGTGATCGTTTGGTCAGGGCCTCGCTGGTGTCATATTCTTCCCAGAGATCCGGCCTGCCGTCAGCATTTTTATCCTCTTCCACCCGGCGCACACTGCCCTCCTGATAATAGTACCAGGTATCGATACGGCCGTCTCCCCGGGTATCTTTTTCCGCCCGTACCGCTTCTTCCTTTTTATTATAATACCAGGTAATATTGAGCAGGCCGGTTGCGCCGTGGTCTTCCTGGCTTTTAACCAGACGGCCCTGTTCATCATAATATTCTTTCAGATCAAAAACACCGTCTCCATTTTCGTCTATCTCTTTCTTCATCATCCTGCTGTTTTTATAGGACTGGCGCAGCTCCGGTTTTCCGTCACGATTATCATCCACCTCTATCACCACGGACCAGTTACGTTTGTTAAACCACTGGGTGGTTTCAAAATAACCGTCTTTATTTCTGTCCCGGATCAAACGCTCACGCTCTCCGCCGCGATAAAAAACTTTAACATCCGCCTGTCCGTTCCCGGTCTCGTCCCTTTCCACCCGCTTGAGTCTGCCCTCACGATAGAACTGCCACACATCAAATTGACCATTCAGGTCTGAGTCCTGTTCTACCTTCTTTTTTTCCTCTTTGCGGTTGAAATAAATACGTTCATCCGGATGTTTGTCTTTGTTCCTGTCACGGGTTTGTAACCAGCGAAGGCCCTCTTTATACCGGGTCACAGTCTCCATGAATCCGTCCTGGTCTTCGTCATATTCTTCACGTTCAGGAATTCCAGCAGTAAAAAAACGCTTCAAATCTATTTTCCCGGAATACCGGGTATCCCGCTCAGTCCTTTTCAGTTCTCCCTGATCATCAAACCAGGAAAAAGTATCTTTTTCTTTATCAAAATTACTGTCTTTTTCTTTATAGGAGATAATGCCATTTTCATAGCGGCTCAGAATGTCATAGATCCTGTCATGGTTGGAATCCCTCTTTTGCTCTGCGGGTTTACCCTCTTCAAAGCGGGTCACCCGCTCAAAAAAACTGTCATGATTCATGTCCCGCTGTTGAAGGCTAATAGTCCCTTCAACATAAGTGCGGAACTCATCCATATTTTGATCAAAATCAAGGTCATGACTGCTTTTTAAAGGCAACCCCTCTTTATCAAAAATAACGATTTCATCAATATGCCTGTCATCATTGGTATCTACCCGGCGCTCTACGGGTTTTCCTTCTTTATAGTCCTGCCAGAAATTGATCCGGCCGGCTCCCAGGGTGTCGCGGGTCAGCAGTTTGGGCAAGCCCCTGTCATACTCCCAGAAGGTATCGAATTTGGCATCGCCGTCGCTATCTTTTTCAATTTTTAAGGGATATTCTTTTTTATCGAAATAGATAATGCGCTCAATAACGCCCCCCGGAACCCGGCGTTCATTTCGCACCCGGTTCCCCGAAACAAAAAAATCACGGGTTTCAAGGTAACCGTCATGGTCCGTGTCCTGTTCCACCCGTTCAAGCGCTTCCCGGTCTGTATAGTGCTGGATCCTGTCCATTTGACCATCAAAATTGGTATCCTTCTCCAGACGGATCATGCGGCCTTTTTCATCTACTATCCGAACCTCATCAATTTTACCATCCCGGTTTGTATCCGTTTCCTGACGCGCAGAACGGTCTTTGGCTGGAAGCGAAGGAATTCCGGTCAGAAAAAAAGCCAGCAGGGTGACAATAAAGAAAAAATGATTTGATTTTAGAAACATTTAGATCTGCTTTCCGCCTAAAGTAATTTGCTGACAGACCCTAAATAGGATACCCCGCAGTTTGCTGCGGGGTATTTTGACAACTATAAAATACAGACTTGAATACCTGCCGCTGGTCCCGCATCTTCGATGAGGACGTGTGCAGCAGGTTTTCAATCACTCTACGGAAACATTATAAAGATCCGGCAGCCAACCCAGTTTAATCCCGTATTCCACTGCCGTCAAAACAAATTTCAGCTCAAAACCGGATTTCTTTTGCATCTGGTGTAAGAACATGGAAATTTCCTGTGCCTGGAGAAAGTTGATCGAGGCATTGTCCGTTTCCGTCATATTTTTAAGCACATTTTTGTTTCTGCTGACAAGCTGTTTCAGTCCCTTCTTAAGATCTTCATTTGTTCGGATAACAGCTGCCGCATCCGGTGCAAAAGCGTAGAACAGCTTTTTCAGCAGAACCCCTTTCACCTCTGTTCCCAGAGAATCCCGGTAACTTCGCAGCAGTGCCAAATCTTCCCGGCTGTCCACCGCCTCTTCGAAGGGACAGGAAGGAGAAGGGTCGTTCGGGTTTCCGTCATAATGCAGAATCGCCCCGGCTGCGGTTACGGCATAAACATTGTCCGGACCGGTTCCCCAGACCCCGAAGATATCATCGCCGACACCGCTATTCAGGGTGGTCCACTCTATTCCGTCATAATGCTGGATCACACCGGAGTCCCCCACCGCAAACACATCATTTTTGCTGCTGCCCCAGACACCCCGAAGATCAGAAGACGTATTGCTGTCATGTTCAAACCAGACGGTTTCATTATCGTTCAGAGAAATAATATAGCCCAGATCCCCCACGGCATACATCCGTTCAGCCATTCCCCACACCGCCTTAAACCGGGAAGGCGTACCGCTGAGCTGTGTAGTCCAGTCTGTTCCGTCATAATAAGCAAGCACTCCGCCGCTGTTGCCGTCACCCGTAGGGCCGCCGGCTGCAAAGACATTACCTGGATTCGTTCCCCAGACCCCCTGAAGCGGAACGGTTACCGGGCAGGCCAGCTCCTCCCAGACATCTCCGTCAAAATGGATCAGCACGCCCTCTGGGGGGTCTTGAGTGCCGTCCCCCACCGCATAAATATCATCCGCCGCAGTCCCCCAGATCCCCCTGAGCTTTGATGCTGCAGAAGAATTATTATAGACTTTTGACCAGATATTTCCATCATAGCGGAGAACATTCCCCCACTCTGCCGCTGCAAACACATCATCTTCAGAAGCAAACCACAGACCGAAAATCCTGCTGCTGATCCCCGAGTTCAAAGTCTTCCATGAGGTTCCGTCATACTGGACGATCGCCCCGCCATCACCCGCAGCAAAAATGTTTGAGGCAGAGGTCCCGGATACGGCACGAAGCTTACTATCCGTAGGCGTAGCATCCAGCGTCCATCCGGCCCAGGCCGAAAAACAGAAAACCAGGCTGATCAGCTGAGCCAGCACGGTTAGATATAATATGCGTTTTTTATTCATAACAGCTCCTTTCTCTTAGTTGCTTTCATATATATAGCACTTATTAAAATTAGTTTGCAAATTTCAAGCGATTTAAACCGTCTTTAAGAGGTTTCAAGTAAAGCCCCAAACCATTAATATAAGCTGCAAACTGGATTCCGTGTTAAACACGGAATGACAATTTTATTTTTTTTATGCACCATGCAAACTGCACTTTGCCAGAACAATGGATCCCGCATTGAATGCGGGATGATAAACTCTTTAGTATTTAATTTTTATTCCCCCATACACAAACCGCCCGGGTCTCGGCAAACCATAACTCATCTCATAATCATTATCAAACATATTATCTGCGCCAAAGTACAGGGTAAAATGTTTTTGAAATGTCTGAGACACTTTAAAGTTCACCAGGGTATATTCATTCAGCTGTTTGGTTTCATAGGGCTCGTTTTTAGAAAAAAAGAACTGCCGGTTTACATGCAGCACCGTCACTGTGGCTGTCAGCCCGAAATCAAATTGGTAACTGCCGTTAAAGGTCAGTTTATGCCTCGGCCGGTGCTGCACGATATCAATATCGCTGTCTGAAGAAACATTATCGGCATCCATATAGGTATAACCGCTGCTCAGGAACAATCCCTTAAAGGGCCGGGTATGGATGCTGACCTCAAATCCCCGAAACCGGTATTTATCCTTGTTTTCATTGAGCTCAGTGTAATCATCGACTTCAATAAAATTACTCGCATCTGTTACAAATCCGGTCAACAGAATACTGCTTTTGGCGGGAAGCTTCAACTCAATTCCAGCCTCATAATTATAAGCGCTTTCTGTCTCAAGATCAGGATTCCCCTTGCTGGAATCATAAAGCTGTTTTAAAGAAGGAAAACGGATCTTCCTGGAAACAGAACTGAAAAACCGGACATTTTCAGACAGGTCATAATTAAACCCGGCAAGAAAGCTTGTCTCGCTGTCATCGCTGCCCTGATCTTTCTTTAACCAGTGCTGCGCATATCCGAAAACAAGCTGAAGCCGTTCAAATAAAGACAGTTCATATTCCGCAGCTATGGAATAGAACTTCAGATCATATTCATCATCCAGGTTGCGCATGTAATATATTTTTTCACTGGCCTTTTCTTCATCAAATTCTACCCCGCCAAGGGAAACAAACCGGTCGCGCATCTGACCGTCCGCATCCCACTTATCCTGCTCCCCGGAAAAAGAGAAAGTGAGCAGCCCGAATTTATTCAGGTTGCACCGGGTCTGAAAATTAAGCCCGGTGATCAGGGTCTGGGTCCGCTGGTGGTACAGCCCCTTAATCGCGGTATCTCCGGTTGACACATAGCGGTCATCATCATACCGGCTGGACTCTTCATTCAAACGGTTTAAAAATCCCCAGGCTCTGAATTCAAGGGGCCCGTCCATATCATAGCTGGCAGACAGCTGGAGCATATAGTTATCCTGATTGTTGACCCGCTCATATTTAACCGTCTTGGCAAAGGGATCCTCTTTATTGTTTATGGCATTGGGCGGAACACCGTATTCCCCGTTCGTAAAACTCAAGGTCAGGCCCAGGTACCATTTTTCTGTGGGACTGTACCCGAAACGGGCAAACAGGTTTTTTCTGCGCTTGTCACTGTTCTCCCGAAGGCCGCCGTCTTCCTCCAGTGTTCCGTCAAAATCCTCTGAAACAGCAAAACCATCCGTTTTATAATGATTGGCGCTGATGAAAAAATCCGTTTTTTCCGTTGCCCCGGAAAAGGTATAGCGGCTGTCATAGCTCACATCTTCACCGATCTCCTGGGTCATTCCGGCATGGATTCCGTTTTCACCTTTTTTAGTAATAATATTGATCACCCCGCCAAGTGCCCCCTGCCCATACAGAACAGAACTGCCGCCGTAACTCATTTTTATTTTTTCGATATTTTCAACCGGAATATCAGTCGGGTTAAACTGACCGTCATACGTGGCATTAATAGGAATACCGTCCAGCAGGATCTTTAACTGACGGGTCCGCAATCCCCGCACATCGATCCTGGGAACGCTCTGTCCCCCGGTACGAATATTTAAACCCGGCAAAAGCTCAAGCGCCTGATCAAGCGTGCGCACCCCTCTTCTGTCTATTTCTTCGGCAGTTACTTCCTGAATGGCTGCCACCTTCTCTACCGCGCCGCGGGCCTCTCCTGAGACAACGACCTCTCCCAGATTATAGGCGCCGGAATAGGCCGCTGCAAAAACAGCCTGCGAAAAAAAGATCAACAGCAAAACAGAAATGCCGCTTATAAATAATAAACGCATGATTTATCTTTCAGATTGAGGATTGTCATTTACTGGTAAGAGATCGTCATGCTCATGATCACCGGATACACCGGGCTGTTGGATTCATAAATAATCCCGGTAAAGATCATCCCCAGCCCGAAGGTGGTCACATCAATGCTGGCACTGATACTCTCGGAATTGTATGCCCAATCAATGACCGGGGTAAACCCGGCAAACCCGATTACTCCGTAAATGATCTGGGCATATTCTCCGATCGCGGTTGCCGGATTCACCCGGATAGAGACCCGTCCGTCTCCCAGCATCAGGAAATAGCATTCATGGTGCTTATCCAGGTCTTCCACCACAGTTCCCTTCAGGGGAAAGGTAATGGTCTGGGAATGCCCCGGCATAAGGAACAGGACATTGCTCTCCGTGTTTTTGGCCGAACAGATACTTACAGACAAAAACAGCACGGCAACTACTGTTAAAGAAAGAACATACAGCCTGTTTTTTAGGTTCATTTTCTTTTCCTTTTAAAAATTATTTAATTTATAATGACTATATTTTTAGCCCGGCCGTAACGCTTTTGCGCAGCAGACTTTTTATTAAGACCGGATTTATTTAAAGTTATATTTATAACATAATTAATAGGTTATTTGTAGTCTCTTACTCCGCGCACGTGGTAATCCAGCCGTTTATAGCCGTAATGGTTGGTGCGCAAAAAAGAAGGCCTTCCCATAAAATCTACATGGAATGCCGAATAGTTATACATTTTTTCCACATATGATGTGGAAGACCAGTAGTACCATCGTGATGTCTCCGGAAAATAATCCGTATTGATCGCCGGATTGAATCGTAAAGAATCGCGCAGCGTCAGTAGTTCCTCATAAGCGGGCATCCGCCAGTTCTCACAGGTACCGAACATTTCCGTATTCAGCCCTGCAATAAAATCTTCTGTATCCGTTCCGTCTCCATCTGTCCCTGCGTCACCACCATTGGTGTCCGGATCACTGTCATACCAGGTGTAGGTATTATCTGCATCATGAATATTTGTGTAATCCACGACAGCGTCCCGGTTCTGTTTGACCTCCCAGACCAGATCTGTATTTCTGTCCAGGACCATTTCCCATGAGGAAGCATTATCTGTAAGTTCATTTCCGGAAGTATCCATCTTTACGAACCGGCTAGAAGAGATATGGAGGGTTAAGGTCTCTGTGCAGGTTTCGGTAAATTCATTGGTCAGGGTAAGGATTACCAAATATTCACCCTGCCTGTCATAAGAATGCTTAAGACACTCACCGGAAGCCTTGGTTCCGTCCCCGAAATCCCAGACAAACGCAATCTCTTCTCCTTCAAATCCGCCGGCAACCGCCATAAACATGATCTCAGTCCCGCCTTCAAAGCCGGCTTTGTCTTTTGGGAAAATTATCCCGGCAGGACCGCTACAGGAAGCACAGGTCAGAAAAATAAAAAAAGCAGCCAGCTTCACTTTATCTTTTAATAAAAAATTCAAATCCGTTTTCTCCTAATAAACATAGCCATAAAAAAAGAACGTCTCTGAATATTCCATCTCAATAATGGCTATATTTAACGCACAGATAAAATCACCGATCACCACTCCGGACAGAACAAGAAAAAGGTCACTTGGGTCTTTAGAAGAATAGGGGTCCAGATCATCCGCATCAAAGTCCGGGGCCATAAAAAAACCGGCAAAGAGAGGACCTGCGGACAGGTAGGCACCAAAACCGTCAAAAGCATCTATTAAAAGCGTCCCATTTGTCTCAAATCTTATTTTTGTTGAAGCATCATCTATCAGGCCGGTATCAGAATAAACAAAAATATTAAAATCCCGACCGCTTACACTCTGTGCTGAAGCCTGACCGGGGGTCAAAAACAGGCTTAAAACAACAGCCATAAAAATAGTTTTTGTTGTTCTTTTCATTACTTTCATCTCACACTCCTGCTGTATAAAAACTAAGGGGGGCCAAAAGCCCCCCTGGTCGTTTTTTGTTATTAAAAAATTAAAACAGTGTTTTTTCAAGTGTTCCGCTGGAAAGATCATTTTCAAGCTGACCCAGCGCTTTTTTCAGTCTCAGGCTGGAGCCTTTTTTAAGAGCTGAAGACAGTTCCATGATCTTTGTTTTCTGCTCAGAAGTAAAGGAAGGCGTCTTACCGGATACCGCCTGTTTCACAGAACCCTTAATGCTTGAAAGGGTAGAAACGATCATTTCCTTCAATGACCCTGATTTCATCACCCTGAAAGCAACTTCCGGCGCAAAAGAATAGTATGCTTTGGCATATCTTTTACCGGTATCATTTTTAGCCAGAACATTGTCTCTGAAATCACGTGCCATGGCAATCAAATCAATATCTTCACGGGCCGCGACCTCAATGGGACAGTCTTCCCCCTTAGTCAGGGTAAAATCCTGTTCGATTTCCTCTTTGTTTGCAATGGTGATCTCTTCAGAGGATGACCGGTATCCGCTGGCCGTTACTTTAAGTTTATATTCTGCTCTTTCCGGTTCTTCACTTGGCCCGGCAACCATACCCACCAGGATAAAGGTACCGTTATCATCGGTTAAGGTCTCATATCCACCCCGGTCAGCTGCAACTTTTGCATTTGCAATGGGAAGACCGGTAGCAGAATCCGTTACCACACCGGACACATCACCGCTTCTTAAGTTTCCATAAATAACGATCTTGCCCTCTTTAGGCCAGTCCCAGCCGGAATCATTTGCGCTGGTCTGCCATTCATAATCCGTGGTTCCGTCAGGAAGCGGATCCACCCGAATTGCAGTAGTACCCCGGGCTGAAAAACCTCCGTTATGATCAGTATTTACTTCATCTTCGTCATAAGGATAAGGCTCATCATCCGGGCTATCAGAGGTTGACAGCCTGTCCGGATATCCGGGATTCCACTGGGGCGGAACAACCCTGAAGGGCCCGTCTCCATCAAGCTTACCTTCATCACTTAACTCTGCGGTGACTAAAGCGGCACCGTCCTGTTTGTAAGCCAGAATCAGTTTATTTCCGTCTGCATTGGTAATGGCCTGACCATCGGTACGCCCGGTATTTCCGGTAGCACTGTAATCACACCAGCCGCCGTTTGAAGTGTCTGCTTCTGATTCATAGAAATAGTTTGCTGTGGGATATTCTCCGTTGATAAAATAGTTGTCCCCTTCATCTGTAAATCCAAAAGAAAAATGAAATCCGTCCGGCGCAATCACATCAATACTGGTACTTTTGCTTCGGGCACCTACACCGGCCAGCAGATCTTCCATTGGCACACCGGTATAGGTCGCATAGTAATCACCGCTTCTGCTGGTGTTCATCAGCATAAACTGGGTGTGTGCAGTAAATTCATTTTCAAGGTCGCTCAGTGTCAAAATGATATAAGGCGCACTTTTCTTTGAAGGATCATCGTCTGCGTTTCCCGGGAAACGGGTCGCTGTTATTTCAGCAATATTACTGTAAGTATCATTATCTGAATCAAGGCTTTCAATAGCAGTAAAAGCACTGGTATCCCTTCCGGCATCCAGGTAATCCAGACCATATTGATTCAGAATATCTTCTGCATCAACTTCTACTGTGCCGTATTCAGTCTCTTCATGACAGTTCTGACAGGAGCTGAGTACCATCATCCCGCCTTTTTTAACCGCGCCGCTATGACAAAGGGCACAGTCATCGATCTTGGTACCGACTTTATCGGGATAAGCCGCCTGAAACGCCGGCCCGTCCGGCTCTACCATGTGGTGATAGGCCGCGTTTGCGGACACGCAAAGCATTATAAAACATATTACCCCCATTAATAATACTTTCTTTTTCATCTTTTTTCTCCTTTCCCTTTTGTTAGTTGTTTAGTCTTTCCTTTGTAAAACTTAAAAATTCTTTTGATCTTTTCGCAGTAATTACCCTACAGGGTGCGGTTTTATAAGGGTTCCCAACGGGGACCCTGGAAACTCGGGGCCCCATTTTGACCGAGCTGAAGGAATAGGTTTTTTTGTGGCAAAGGCGACACATGTCTGAGTCCCGACAAAGGATACTTCCCGCAGCAAGCTGCGAGGTATCTCGGTAATTAAACCAATTATTTCAGATACATGCCGCATAACTCCGCACCAAGTTGCGGTCGGCGCGGCACGCTTCCGACCGGGACGAGTTCGTGGCGCCGACCGCAAAAAACCTATTACAAAAGGATCCCGTTTTACGGGACCGGTCAAAAGTTGCCTTTTCTTTGTTAGTTGAGTCACCTAAAAGCTTGGTGACCGCTACAGCTCTTTGGAGCAAGCAAAGAAAGTAAGATAAATAGTTCTTTTTCAATTAACTTTCGCTCCGAAACACTAAAAGGAATTCGGGCCGAAGAACTTAAATCTTTTTTAAACATAGTATTAAAACTCAAACTGCAGCCGTGTCAGCCAGGCATGTTCCACATCCTCATAGTAGGTATACCCCTTCCAGTGGGTCCCCATGAAAAGCGGCGCATCAAGCTTCGTTCGGCTGTAGTTCACCGAAAGCCGGACCATGCGGGTCAGATACCAGTTCAGCCCGAAGGTAAAGGCCTTTGCCTTTCTGATACTGTACCCTTCATATACCAGCGCTCTGTAGACGATCTCATCGGCCTCGAACTCCTGATACCTGAAGACAAGACCCAACGCTCCCCAGCCTCTTTTCCCAGCACTAAAATCATGCCTCGGTTTTATTTTCTGAAACCTTCCGCCCTTTATTTTTGGTCTTTCACCGGTCAGCATAAATAAAACGCCAACGTACCAGCCGTCCAGCTCAAAATCAAAATCATACCCGTCTGCCAGCTTCACCCCGGAATACTCACTGTTGATATATTCACCCATTAAAAGCATCGGCCCGTAAGCATAGACCATTTCAAACCCGGTCCGTTCAAGCTCGTCTACCTCCTGGGTAATATGAAACTTCGCCCGGGCCTGGACCGTAAAAAAGGTGGTTCTTGCCGGGGTCTTGATTTTCAAATTAAAATCAGAGGTATCCAGTCTGGCTCTTGACCAGGAAACCCCAAAATGCAGCCCATCCAGAAACCAGGGGCCCCAGTGTCTGAACGGCCGGACAACCAGCCTTCCGGTAATCTCTTTTTCATCCTTCTGATCTCTTCTCGATGCATCTCTGCCGTCTCCGTTAAAAACCCCGATCCCGTAATTAAAAAAATCTTTCCATACATTTCCATGAATCATTACGCCCACATCCCGGCTGGGAACCAGGCAGGAGATCATGGACAGCTCATTAAAGGGGATATTGCGGTCAGATGAATAAGTTTCAAAACTGAAGGGCTCCTTGAACTGTCCCACACGGATTTTAAAAAAAGAATAGTGATCAAAATCCACATAGGCATCTACCAGCCGGTCATTTCCGCCGCCTTCAAGCTCTGCTTCAAACTTGTAGCTGAACAGCTCATTAAACCGCCCCGTTAGAAAAAAACGGGCCCGGCGGATATCAAAATCATTGTCCACCGGATAGTGATCCGAAAAAACCAGCAGATCCGTTTCAAACCTTCCCCCGATCCGGGTGGTAAAGGTTTTTTTGTCCTTTGAACGGATCCTTAAGCCCTCGTCATAAACGACTTCCACGCCTTTATTCTCCTGGCGCTTCTCATTTTTCTGCTCAGCGTTGAGGATCGTCTTAACTTCACGGACCTCTTTTTCGGTTAAGAACCCCTTGCTTTCCAGGATCTCAAGGAGCGCCTTGTCCGCAAGATCTCCGGAAAAAACAGGTCCGGCCTTAAAAAGAAATAAAAAAATAAAAAGTACGGTTAAAATATTTTTTTTCATCTGTTCTTCTTTCCAAAAAAACATAAAAAAGCCGGTTCCCGTGTAGAAAACGAGAACCGGCTTTTAGGCTGGTTTCCTGTTCTCCTTTTAAAACACGTAAGGCACGGTCCTTTGGGTCCATACCCTTTCGGTCTTTCCCCGTAGGCACCTACCCTTAGGTGAAAAAGACTTGGAGACAATATTTAATTATTTATACAACTGCGCTAAACTCCGCAGTGCTTTTTCAAAAACTGTTTTCTTACTTTAAATATTTCAAGTACTTTAAATACTTAAGGCACTTTCCACTATTTGACCGCCATGGGTACAAATAACGGCTGGTTAAATTTATCTTTACCAAATTCACGGATTATTTTCTGACCTTCAATTGAAGTGATCCATCCGATCAGGGACATGGCCTGAACATATTTAGTATGTGCGTGTTTCACAGGGTTAACCGCAATTATCCCGTAGGGATTGTAAAGAACAGGGTCTCCCTCACATAAAACAGGAAGGCTTATCTTTTCTGAAAATGCCAGAAAAGTTCCGCGGTCTGCAAGGGTATAGGCTTTTTTTTCATCCGCTATTTTTATGACCGCACCCATGCCCTGACCGACTTCCTGGTACCAGGCTTCTTTTGACGTCACGCCCGATTTTTTCCAGAGCTTTTTCTCCTTTTTATGGGTTCCTGAATCATCTCCCCTGGAAATAAAAGGCGCTTTGGCCTTTGCGATCTTTTTTAATGCTGCGGCAGCATCTTTCATCCCTTTTATTCCGGCCGGATCATTTTCAGGGCCGATAATCACAAAATCATTGTACATCACGTCCCGCCGGTTCACTCCGAAACCGTCATTAATAAATTTGTCTTCTGCACCTCTCGCGTGGACAAACACAATATCCACATCACCGTTTTCACCCAGTTTTAATGCTTTCCCTGTACCCACAGCGATCACATCAACCCTGACATCAAACCTCTTTTCAAAGGGCGGCAGTAAAACCTCAAGAAGACCGGAATTGTCTGTGCTGGTTGTGGTTGACATCTTTATTCTTTCTTCAGCAGATACCCCTCCGAAAAAGGCAATGAGGCAAAAAACAGTAAGAATAAAAGCTTTTTTCTTCATGGTTTTTCCTTTCTCTAAAATAAAAAAAGCCGGTATCCAAATAAAAGGATACCGGCTTTATAATCGCCAGTTCTTTTCCCCTTATCCAAATACGGGAGATATGTTCCTTTCGAATCATACCCTGCCGGCCGTTTTTCATAGTCTTAAAAGACCT
Organism: uncultured Thermodesulfobacteriota bacterium; assembly: GCA_964387595.1. Classification (GTDB taxonomy): domain Bacteria; phylum Desulfobacterota; class WTBG01; order CAIYCZ01; family CAIRTM01; genus JAHEEI01. The sequence goes on from CAYLYF010000027.1 coordinate 28,603, forward strand.
TAGATACGCGACTTTAGGAAAACATTTTGTATGCTACGTAAAACTATATTACATGCAAGACGATTCTGTCAACTTAAAATTTCACCTGATGGCTGAAAGATTCCTTGAAAATCATGCTTGCAAATATTCATTGATTCAAATAAAATATGTAAGATATAAATAGAATTTAGCAAGTTATGTTCTGGTATAAAACAGAAAAACCTGATATGCCTTTATCAACCGGAAACCACGTAAGACCTTATAAGGATTGGAAATATTATGTCCGATGAAGTCAGAGACAAAGAAAGAGCCCGCGTACATATGGAGGTCTCTTATAAAGAGTCCGGATCTTTTATAAAATCCTATATAATAAACGTAAGCGGCGGCGGAGTGTTTATAAAAACAGCCACATCGCTTCCCCTTGACTCAAAAATCACCCTGAGCCTTACGCTTCCGGATAATCCCGAAATAATGCAACTTGAAGGTGTGGTTGTGTGGACAAATCCGAGGGGCGGCAAAAACTCATTTCCAAGAGGAATGGGAATAAAATTTTTAAACATGAAAAAAGAATACGGCGAAAAAATACAAAACCTGGTTAAAGAACACAAAAAAGAGATAGAAAATTATTCTCTGCTTTAGATCCCTGAAGCAAGCTCATGTCTTCGACAACCTTAAAGGATTTAAACCAAAAAAAGCCCTCACTTTGTTAACCGCACCAAAAAGATCCCTGTCAGCACTAATAACTTTATTCAGTTTTCCGGTTGATAAGTTAAGCATTCCTGAAGCCTCACTCACCTTTCCTTTTGCAGCACATATGGCATCCAGAATGACGGCACACAAGAGAGGATAAAGCCTGTTTTTAAGATTTATTTTTTGAAACCCTTTTTTTAAAAAAAGATCTTCTGCCGTCGGATGTACTTTAAACCCTGAATTAGAAAAATCTTTTCTCAGATGAAGCGCAATTGTCTTTCTTAACCTTTTCAATGCCTTTTCTTTATTTTCAAGCTGTGACCGACTTTCCTCGGCTATGGCTGAAAGGCCTGTCTCTTTGTGAGTTGCCCTTACGGCACTGTATGTCCTGTTTCTTTTCTGCCCTCCCGGACCTGAAGCCATATACGGCTCCAGCCTGCAGGAATTTGCAAAGGCCTTCTCTTCTGCAAGAATAAAAGGATATGCCCCGTTAGTAAAAGCTGAGAATTCCCTCATTATCCTCTTTCCACCGCATAGAAGATCAAAAAATATTGTGTTATTGACCGTTTAGCGGAAATTTTTACCGCTGAAAAAACAATCATTCTATAGAAAAACAATTATCACTCTTGCTAACCGCATACAAGTATATGAAATTCCATGTTTTTAATTTTTCTTAGGAAGCCCGGACCAATTGGTAAAATATTTGTTATATAAATTATAGATTTCATGCCCGAAAAAATTATATTATCACCAGTATATATCATGGATCATTAAAAAACTTTATTAAACTTAAATTAGAATATTTTAGCCATGTATGTAAAATTTTTCGATCTTAAAAAAATGCTGCCATTTCTGGTCTTGTTGCTGTTTTGGACCTTTCCGGCATTTGCAACCATTGGTCTTCCCGAGACCCCGGTAAATACCGGTCTGGGTTCAACTTATGTTTACGACCTGCTTCCTGACAGCAATTCTGCTACGAGAATATATGCGGCCACTGAAGAAGGCGCATACATCACAAACAACCTCAGAACTTCCTGGACAGCAACCGGACTTGAAGACTATAAGTTTTGGAAACGGCATTTCTAACAGTACTAATTTCGGACTGGCAGGGTCAAAAGTCACAAGCAGTCCGCCATTTGTCAAACACCTGGTCATTCATCCGAAAGACACCAGCATCCTTTTTTGAATACTTTATTGCAGAGATCCTGCTTCTTACCAGCAGTGAAGAACTGCCTTTATTGGAATATTTAGATGAAGTTGTTTTTATAATATTTCTAGTATACCTAACCATAACATTTTCCAACTAAAACATATGTTCTGATTTGAGAAAAGCTTTATTATTTCTTAACAAGAAATACAATATTTTGATGCCTGTACAATCTTTTGTCCACCGCATTATGAAAATGATAGATACCGTTGAAAAAGACCCGGAACTTAAAGAAAAACAGGTAAAGCTCTTAAACAGCCTTCTCCCCGTTATTGAAGACTGCCTCAACTCATCCAGCCTCTTGAAAAATTCCGCGGCCGACTAAAATAGGTTTTTTTTTCTGTTGATTTCTGATAATAATATACACTGTTAATATTTTTCCTTCAGAAGACAAAGACATGCAGAAACTCCTTGAAAAGATCAAAACAAAAAAAGCTGTTATCGGGATTATCGGTCTGGGCTATGTCGGTCTTCCCCTTGTGATCCGGTTTGCAGAAGAAGGCTTTAAAGTTTTAGGTTTTGATGTTGACCTTAAAAAAGTAAAAAGTATAGCTGCCGGAAAAAGTTATATAAAGCATATTCCATGTGCCGGCTTCAAAACGCTTGCAAAAACCGGCCGCATCAGCGCAACCACAGAGTTTAAAAAACTCAAAACCGTAGATGCTGTTATCATCTGCGTTCCGACACCCTTAAATGAAATGCGCGAACCCGATCTTCAGTATATTGAAAAAACCGGAGAAACCATAGCCCGGCATCTGCGAAAAGGCCAGATCATCTGCCTTGAAAGCACCACCTATCCCGGCACCACCGATGAAATCCTGCTGCCCCTGTTTGAAAGTAAAAACATGAAGGCCGGAAAAGATTTTTTCCTGGTCTATTCACCGGAAAGAGAAGATCCAGGAAACCCGGACTTTACAACCAAAACCATACCAAAGGTCGTTGGAGGAATAACCCCGTCCTGCCGCAAGGTCGGTAAAACGCTTTATAAACAGGTCATTGAAAAAGTTATAGAGGTATCATCAACCCGAGCGGCGGAACTGACCAAACTTCTCGAAAATATTTACCGCTGCGTCAATATTGCCATGATAAACGAGATGAAGATCCTGGCGGACAAGATGGATATTGACATATGGGAAGTAATAGATGCTTCTGCCACAAAACCCTTCGGCTTCTCCGCTTTCTATCCCGGACCCGGTCTTGGCGGTCACTGCATCCCCATCGATCCTTTTTATCTTTCATGGAAGGCCAGAGAATATGATTTCACCACCAAATTTATTGAGCTTGCCGGAGAGATAAACACGTCCATGCCGACCTACGTGATAAACAAAGTCATGGAGGCTTTAAACACTAAAGAAAAAAGTTTAAAAGGGTCTAAAATACTGGTGCTGGGTATTGCATACAAGAAAGATATTGATGATGACAGGGAATCACCGTCACTAAAACTAATTGACCTGCTAAAGGGTAAGGGAGCATTGGTCAGCTACAATGACCCCTTTATTCCAAAGCTCAAAAAATACAGAAAGTTTAATTTCAGCATGTCTTCTAAAAAGCTTACAAAAGCGCTCCTCAAGAACACAGATTTGGTATTGATCTCAACAAATCACAGTGCCTATGACTATGACTGGCTGGCAGAAAACGCAAATCTTATTGTTGATACAAGAAATGCGATTAAGATAAAAAAGAAATATGCGGGAAAGATTTTTGCCGCATAAGCTCCCATTAATTTTTTCTTTGAACAACAGTCTGGAATTAATCATGAGAATCGTACAAATTGAAAAGCAGCGGGGATGGTCAGGACAGGTCCAACAGGCTTTTTTTACCGCCAAGGGACTGCATCTTCGCGGGCACAAGGTACTGATGGTTTGTCAGCCCAATCGGCAAAAATGCCGCAGAGATAGGCATAGAGGTCATGTATCTGCCCATGATAAAATGGCGGCTTTTCACTTCTGCGCTTAAGCTGGGCCTTTATCTGCGAAAAGAAAAGCATGACATCCTGCACTCACATGGTTCACGTGATCATCTTCTGTCAATCATCGCTCATTTTATCTCCGGCAGCGGAAAGGTCCTTCGCTCAAAACATAACATCAAAAAAGTCAAAAAAGGTCTTTTGCAGTATCACTATTTAACTCACAAATTGAGTGCGGTTTCAAAACCGGCAGTGGCCACGCTGGAAAAGGCCGGCTAAGTCCCAGAAAAAAAATCAGCCTTATTTACAGCTCTTTTGACCTTGCACTGTTTTCTCCGCACAAGCCTTCAGTTGACTCTTTAAATGAGTTGAATGTGAACGATAACGTCTTTGTGATCGGCGCGATGGGACGTTTGGTCTGTCCGTCAAAAGGCATGGAGATTCTCCTTCGGGCAGCCCCTATGATCTTAGAAAAAAAACCAAATGCCCGGTTCCTGATCGCAGGACGGCCCGGCAAAAAACTTCCAAAGCTCGCGGAAGATCTGGGTATATCTGACAAAGTTATTTTCCCCGGTTTTTACGATGATACAAGCGAACTGCTGTCCTGTATGGATCTATTCGTACAGCCCAGCATTACGGAAGCCCTTAGCTCCTCGATCATCCAGGCGATGGCCATGCAAAGGCCGGTTGTGGCATCTAACACCGGCGGCATCCCGGAAGTCGTGAAAAATGGTGAAACAGGAATTCTCTTTGAAACAGGAAATCCTGAAGCTTTGGCTCAAACCGTATTGCATCTGACCGGAAACGAAAAGACACTTATGGAGATGGGAGAAGCCAGCAGAAAAAGAGCTTTGGAAATATTTACCCTGGACAGAATGTTAGATGAAATTGAAGCCTGGTATGCCAGCGCTTTACAGGCATAGTTTTTTAATATATCAAAAACCTTTTTGTCCAAAAAAGTAATTATCCACGGCTAAAAGCCGTGGTTTAATCTTATAATTAAATTCCCAATCGAAAAACAAATAAAACCTTCCTGTCTGGACTGATTAACAGCAACATTACGCACTGCCGTTTCTCCTCTTAATATCCTCAAGGATGGTATAAAAGCAGGGAATGATAAAAAGTGTCAAGACACTTGACAGCGTCAGGCCCCATACAATTGAGATCGCCATGGGGGTCATCATAAACTCTCTTCCAAAAATACCCAGTGCAAGCGGCATCAGACCCAGAATGGTGGTAATAGAGGTCAAAAGAATAGGCCTCAGTCTTGTTTTGCAGGCATCTATGGTCACTTCAAATCTGTCTTCTGATTTATCCGCCTCTGCTTTTCGCCGGTTAATAAAATCAATTAAAACAATTGAATCATTTACCACGATCCCGGAAAGCCCGATAATCCCCAGAAACACCATCATCCCGATCGGGACCTGCATAATAATCACCCCGACGAAAACGCCCATCACCGAAAAAGGGATGGAAAACATCAAAAGAAAAGGCTGAATAAAAGACTTGAACATGGTCGCCAGGATCAGATAAATCAGAAAAATCGCCACACCAAAGGCCTTAAACAGAGAAGTCATTGAATCCTTGGTATCTTCAAACTCACCCCCAAAAGAAAGCACATACCCCGGAAAAAGCTTCATAAAAGGAGCCGTTCTTTTTTCTATTTCATGGATAACGTCCCGGGAATTGTTTTCCGCTTCAATTATATTTGCCGTCACATTAATGATCCTTTTCTGGTCTCTGCGGCGGATCTTGGAATAGCCCTGGGTCTGCTCCAGTGAGGCTACATTTTTCAGGATAATCATACTTCCTTCACTGTTTCTGACCTTTAGATTCAAAATTCCCTGTAAATTATCCCGGGTCTTTTCATCAAACTTAACCACAACATCAATATTCTCGTTTTCCTCTTTAAACTCAGTTGCCACACCGCCAAGATAAGCATACTGCACAGTCCTTGCAACCTGCTCAACAGAAAGCTTATACAGTGCTGCTTTTTCTTCATCAACTTTAATCCGGATCTCCTCTTTGCCCGGCAGAAAATCCTGTTCTATATCCACAACACCTGTCACGGTTTCCAGCTCTTCCATCACTTTTTCAGCAATCAGACTTAGGGTTCTGAAATCATCCCCCTCGACCCGGACGGCCACAGGTTTCCCCACAGGCGGACCCATCCGCATTACAGAAATCTTGTAACAATCCGCGAAATCAAGATGGCTAACCTTTTCCCGTATTTCATCAAGAATCTCAACTCCGCTTCGTTCCCGATCCTGATAATTGGTCAGCCGGACCTCGACCTCTGAAAGATTGCTTCCATACTCCATACCACCATCCCGGGCACCCAGATTTGCGATCTTCTGCCCGATCTGTGTCTTAAGCGATAGGACCTCGGTTTCCGGAAAACTCTGTATAATATCTGTTACCGCTGAAGTCATCCGGTCGGCCTCTTCAATGTTTATACTTGCCGGTGCCTCCAGTTTTACCAAAAAAGTATCAAAATCAGGATTGGGGAAAAGAACAAAATCAACTGTCCCTACTGCTGTTAAAAAAATAGCTGTTGCCGCACAAAAAATCGCGGCAACAGCATAATACCGCTTTCTCAACACCTTACCCAGAAACAGGGTATATTTTTCATGCATCTTTTTAAACCAGGCACTGTCCGCCCCCCTGTATTTATTTGCTTTCGGCGGCCGGGCAAAATCCGCCAGATGAGAAGGCAGAATTAAAAAAGCCTCCCACAGGGAACCGGCCAGGGCAAAGATAACAACCTTGGGTATAACACTCATCACATTTCCAAGAATACCCGTCATCATCAGCATGGGCAAAAAAGCTGCCATAGTGGTGCTGACCGCGGCCAGTATGGGCCAGAAGACTTCTTCTGCACCGATCCGGGCAGCCTCTTTAATGGGCAACCCCTTTTCGATATAACGGTAAACATTTTCCGTAACCACAATCCCATCATCAACCACCATTCCCAGAACAACAATAATAGCAAACAGTGAAAGAGAATTTACGGTTAAGCCCATTATTTCCATCAGCAGAAAACAGCTACTAAAAGCAACCGGTATTCCAATCGCGGTTACTAAAGCCGGCCGCGCACCGATAAAAAGAAATAGGCTTAGGACCACCAGAATAAATCCGGTGACCGCGTTTGAATAAAGGATTCCCAGCCGCGCCTTTAAATACAGAGAATTATCATTAATAAAAATAATTTCCGCCCCCTCGGGCAGTCTCTCTTCATACGTTTTCACAACTGCCCTGATCTCTTCCACGATATCCGCAATATTTCCCTCATCACTCTGAGCAACTGTAATAGCGATTCCTTTTTTACCGTTTATTCTGGAAATTATGCGGGGTTCAGCAAATGTATCCTTAACCGTGGCAATATCCTTCAGAAGCACATGTCCGCCCGTGCTGCTTTCCCGAATAACAACATCTTCGATCTCTTTTAACTGCGTTGCCTCTCCCACCGTTCGCAGGATAAATTCATTTCCGGAAAGCTTGATCGTCCCGCCGGGCAGGTTAAGGTTTTTTCTCCGCAAAGAGGCCATCACCATATCAAGAGAAAGCCCATAACTCTCAAGGCGCGAAGGATCCACTTCCACCCATATTTCCCGATCCCGGTCTCCTGATAGCTCAGCATCCTTTACCCCGTATATTTTCTTGAGTTCAGAAGACATATCTTCGGCTATTTTTTTAATCTCTTTTTCAACTCCGTCCCCCACGATTCCTATGGTGATCAACTGAAAAGGAATGCTGTAATCATCAACCTCCGGATCCTGCGCACCTTCAGGAAGGCCTTTTACTTTGTTCACTTCTGTCTGAACTTCCTGGAGCTTCCGGTAATAGTCTTTTATGTCCGGGTCAAAATAAACATTAACCGTGGAGCGGCCTTCAGAAGTAAAGGACGCGATGTACCAGACATCTTCAACCACAAGGACTTCATCTTCAATCGGTTTGGTGATCAGCTCTTCGATCTCTTCCGGAGCAGCTCCCGGATAAATGGTCTTGATGGTAACCGTATTTACGGATATTTCCGGCCATTCCTCTTTAGGAATTGAAATAAATGAAAACACGCCGATAATCAGCAGGAGGACCATGAACAGATTAACAAAAACCGGCTGTTCTGTTGAAAATTTTGGAATAGACATTTAGCAGACCGTTTCTTTAAGATTCGTTTATTTTAGGCACTTCAAGTACTTTAAATACTTTAGGCACTTTTAACCTTTTATTCTGCTCCAACCACAACCCGGTCACCGGGCTTAAGCCCTGACCGCACAATCACTTTATCTCCAATCAATTTTTCTATTTCTACTGTCTTCTGAACAAGTTTATTTTCTTTTAAAAGCTTAACCGTGCTTTGTGTCCCCACGGTCACAACCACACTGCGGGGAAGCGTGATCACCCGTCTTGGATCCGAGGCCTTAATAACTGCCCTTGCCACCATACCCGGCATAAGATTCTCTTTTTCATTTGAGACAACGATCTCAACAGGATAAGTCCGGGTCGCGTCATCCGCCTTGAGTCCGACGGTATTGACCTTTCCCGTAAAAGTCATTCCCGGCAAACTGTCTATATTGATCATTGCTTCATTTCCCGGAGATATCTTTGCGGCATCAAATTCTGACACATCCACATTTATCTTTACCCGGGTAATATCTACCAGACTTAAAAGCATCTTGCCCATCACCGCAATATCCCCGACTTCAGCCTCCTTTGCCGCTATTTTTCCGTCAAAGACCGCAATCAGTTTTGTATCACGCAGGGCCTTTTCTGTAGACATCACTTCAGCCGCAGCCAGTTCAAGATCCGCCAAAGAGATGGTACTGTTTAAACTGCTGTCATCATATTCAGAATCTGATATCACACCATCCTTAAAAAGGGAGTCCGCCTTTTTTGCGTCGCGGTCAACTTTTTTCGTAGTTGCTTCTGCTTTTTTTAAAAGTGCTTTTTTCTTTTTTAAGCTTATTATTTTTTCTTCATCATCAAGTTCCAGAAGCACGTCCCCTTTAGTGACCTTGTCTCCGGTTTGACAGTTTATTTTTTTTATCTTCCCAGAAACCTCCGGGCTGATCTCCACATCACGGAAAGCCCTGACAATCCCCATAAAACTTACTTCGTCAAGAATTTTTTCCTGTTTTATCTCGATTGTTTTATATGCCGGGGCTTTAACCGTTTCATTATTCTTTTCAGCAGCAGCCTTATCTCCGCCGCAGCCGCTGATAACAAATGTTATTACAAACAACACTGCCAAAACACCTATAAATTTAATTTTCATTATTTTCCCTGTTTATAATTTGATCTTTTTTAATATTGATGCCGCTTTTTGAAGTGACATAAAAAGGTCTTTTCTGTCTTTTTCACTCAATTCACCCAGGATCTTTTCCAGGTCCTGTTCCCTGTTCCTGATAAAGCTAACCATCATCTTCTTTCCTTCTGCCGTAAGCCTGGCCTTCACTTTCCGCCGGTCATTTATGTCCCGTCCGCGGATCACCAGTCCTTTTTTTTCCAGACTTCCAATAATAAGTGAGATATTTGAAAGAGGAAGGTGCGCCTGCCTACTAAGCTCACTCATGGTATATTCTTCGCCTCGATCTATAAAGGCTGACATCCCCTTAAGTTCAAGAAGAGTAAAATCTTTGTTATTCCCCATAGGCTTGGT
>CAYLYF010000028.1:0-37818 GCA_964387595.1 uncultured Thermodesulfobacteriota bacterium
GTTGGGCGATTGTGAGGTGTCTCCGCGAAGCGGTTCAGTTCTAAAAGTAATATATGCTTTTTCCAGCACTGTGATAATTAAAGGTCTTATCGCTTATGTTGACTTTTGAAGACATTTAAATTGTTAAGGATACCAAAATTACAGTTAACTTGTACAGCCTGCCTGATTTTTTAATTTTTTTACAAACCCCCCAACCTTTTATAGGTAAATCACCCTCAGATTATCTAGGTGTATCACCCTATATACTTTTAATATAATATTTGATATAAATTTAAAGAATTAATTAATGTGAACTAATTACTTAGTTCTTCGAACAAAGTTTCATATATGTAAGTCGGGCCTAATAAAAGGACTGTACTATGACTGGGACACCAAAGACACGAATAACTACAATTAGTGAGCTTGCAGATATCTTTCCAGGCTATTCTCCCCGGCCAGAAGAACGAAAACATCAGGGCAAATATTTATTGGTCGGTGGGCGCAATATAAATGACGGCTATTTAAAGAAAACGGACAAGGATTCATACATTGACGACATGCAAAAGAACAGCTTTCGTCGAGCCATTGCTAAACCAGGCGATATCATTGTTTCAACACTGTTTGACAGGCGAAAGATTTACATTTATCATGATACAGACCCTATGGCTGTAGTTAACAACAGTTGCGCTATCATCAGAACACCTAAAAATAACGACTACATCGTATCTTACCTCCGAACACTTAAGGGCCAGGAACAGTTTTTGCAAGACGCGTCAGAAGCCACAAGCGAAGCATTTATATGAAGCTGTGGAGAAGGGTTTACTCCCCATGGAAAAGACCCTCCAGGACAGAATCCACAAAAACCGGACTAAGCGGCAGTCCATTATGGCCGAAATGGCAACCCTCAAACAAAGGAATGCAGCCCCACAGGCAAAACTAACCCCTAAAAATATCAAGGTATTTTGCTCTGCACTGCATGATAAGCTGTTAGATGGAAATTCGAAGTTCGGGAAGGAATACCTTAAGCTTCTGATTAGTGAAATAAGGTTAAATGGGAAAGAGGTATATGTAAAAGGTTATAATTCGGGGGTATTGAAGGTTTTACAACAAAAAAAACTGGGCACCCGTACTAAAGTGCCCAGCTCCGTTATAAATTGGCTCCCCAGCGCGGACTCGAACCACGGACAAGCTGGTTAACAGCCAGCTGCTCTACCGACTGAGCTACTGGGGAACAAACTATGCTTTTGTTCCGAATTCTAAAATATAGGTAAGTTTTGATTCTTTGTCAATCCTTTTTTGTTTTTCATGAAAGATAAGATTTTAGGTTTATACATTTAATGATTTGTCTATATAATTTGCTTGAATGAGATGTACCTATTGTTGCATTGCAACATTTAATCTAAAAATATTACATATTAACTTAATTAATGAAGCATGAGTATCAAATGAAAGAGATATGTGTATTGATTGTTGATGATGATAAGGAGGTCTTAAATACTCTTTCAGAGATCCTTACAAAGTTGAGACTTACTCCTGTAACGGATTTTGATGGTGCTGAGGCTCTGAAAAGTATAAATACCCGCAAGGTAGGGCTTATTATTATTACAGACCTTATGATGCCCAAGATGGATGGATTTAAGTTTATTCAGAAAGCCCGTCAGCTTAATGCAAATATTCCTATCGCTGTAATCTCCGGTTTTACTGAAGGCCGGAATGTTGTTGAGGCCCTTAGCCGAGGAGCCTATAATTTCATTACGAAACATTTTACAGTGAGGGAAATAGAAAATGTTGTTAAAAGAGGACTCCGGCTCAGAGAGTTTTCCCTTGGAACACACAGACTGACCGAAGGAATAAAAAATATTACTGCGATAGAGCTTCCCAGCTTTACCCATCTTTTACCTTCTGCGGCCCTTTATATTGTAAGAAAATGCCAGTGGAGAGGGCTGGAAAATGAAAATATCCTGGCAAACATCTCGATATGTATAGATGAGCTGTTGAATAATGCCATGATTCACGACAATGATATGGATGAATCAAAGAAAATAAAGATCAGGCTTGTATTTGATCAGGAGAAGTTCAGCTTAAGTGTCGAGGATGAAGGAAAGGGATTTGAGTATAAAACAGTACTTTCCGAATTTGCTGAGAGAGATCATGGTCTTCCTATAAAAAGGGGGCTGTTTATTGCAAATTATCTTAAGGATGAGGTCTCGTTTAATGAAAAAGGGAATATCATTACCGTGGTTAAACAGCTTAAATCCGACGAAAAAGGGTTCTTCATTAATTATTGAATGTTAAGTTTGATGTCCTTACCAAAGCCAGCCATACTGTCTTTTTTGTCCTTAAACCTGAAATCAGCAGCTGCCTACGGCGAATAGCCGTAAGTCATTGCGTCCTCTATCCCTGCCTGCAAGCCTCGGCAGGCCTAACGGGTATGCCTGCGTTTGCAGACAAGACTTGAGAACACAAGCACTTCGGCTTTTCATCCATATTCAACCGCTGTTTTCAGATATAATATTATTCTTGCTCCTTTAATGGCCTTTTGTTATTCTTTCCAGATGGGTTATTTAAATAATGACATTACAGGAGGGTAACGTTATGAAAATCGGGATTATCGGCGGTACAGGCGTAGGCAACCCTGATATATTAAGCGACATTAGCAAAGTAAAGGTTCAGACCCCCTATGGTTCTCCGTCTGCAGTGGTTACTCTGGGCAAAATAGACGGAATTGATGTTGCAACCATACCCAGACATGGTGAGGGACACAGCATTCAGCCTTCTATGGTTAATTTTCGTGCTAATGTATGGGCAATGAAAGAACTCGGCGTAACCCATATATTTGCCATAACGGCAGTGGGGTCGCTTCGTGAGGAGATCGAACCCGGTCATCTGGTTTTCCCTGATCAGTTTATTGACAGAACAACAAAGAGAAAAGCGACTTTTTATGAAGGTCAGGATGTCTGCCATATTCCAATGGCTGATCCTTTTTGCGGAAAGATGAGAAAGATACTGGCGGAAACAGCTGACAGGCTTGGGCTTGTGTATCATGGCCAGGGTACGGTTATCACAGTTGAAGGTCCGCGGTTTTCAACCCGGGCAGAAAGCAGGATGTTCAGACTGTGGGGTGCGGATATTATTAATATGAGTACGGTGCCGGAAGTTGTTCTGGCAAGAGAAGCGGGTATCTGTTATGCCTCCATTGCGATGAGCTCTGATTATGACTGCTGGCGTGAAACAGAGGAGAGTGTGTCATGGGAGATGATTAAAAAGACGATGGAGGAAAATGCTGCAAAGGTCCAAAATCTTCTTACCGCGGCTGTAAAAGAAATAGATTGTGTGGATTGCAGCTGCAAAGAGGCAATTAAAAGCGCAATCCTTTAATATTAATGCGGATAAAAAAGCAAGGGGGAAAAGTGGATTTAAAAGAAAAGATAAGGGATATACCGGATTTTCCAAAAGAGGGGATTCTTTTTCGTGATATTACAACTCTTTTAAAAGACAGAGAAAGCTTCAGCTTTGTCGTGGAGGAGCTTTTTAACCGGTATCATGATAAGGATATTGATGTTATTGCGGGGATCGAATCAAGAGGGTTTATCTTCGGTTCAGCACTTGCTTACAGAATCAACAAGGGTTTTGTTCCGATTAGAAAACCCGGAAAGCTTCCGTCAAAGACAGTATCTGCGGAATATTCACTTGAGTACGGAACCGACAGAATAGAAATGCATGTTGATGCTGTAAAAGAAGGTGACAGGGTTCTTATAATAGATGATCTTCTGGCTACAGGCGGCACCATGGAAGCGGCGTGCAAGCTTGTAAGCGGTGTCGGCGCAAAGGTTGTTGAATGTTCCTTTCTTATTGAGCTCGGATTTCTCAACGGCAGAGATAAGCTTAAAGAATATGATATCTATTCCATGATCACTTATTAATTTATAAAAAACAGGAGTTTATATTGAGTGAAATAGATAAGGAAAGATTAGAATCTCTCCTCGGCATGTTTTCTAAAAACAGGATCATGGTTGTCGGTGACATTATGCTTGATGAATATCTGGAAGGTACTGTTGACCGGATATCACCCGAGGCGCCTATTCCTGTAGTTAATCTGATAAATAATAAAGATCGGGATGTAAGGCTGGGCGGTGCGGCAAATGTCTTCAGTAATCTGGTGTCTCTTGGAGGAAAAGAGATTTCCCTGTGCGGTGTTATCGGTGATGATACGGACGGGAAACTGGCCCGTGAAAAGATCCGGTCAATGGGGGCTGATGCGGAAGGTCTTATCCTTGACAAAGACAGGCCCACCATTGTGAAAACAAGGATCATTGCTCACAATCAGCAGGTGATAAGGCTTGACAGAGAAGACAGTATGCCGATTTCCAAAAGCAGCCGACAGGCTGTGGCCGGTTATATTAAAGGAAAGCTGGATAACCTTGATGCTGTCATATTCTCTGACTATGAAAAGGGTGTGATAACAAAGGACCTTCTTGAAGAGATCCTTCCTATGGCTGCGGAAAAAGGTGTGTCTGTTGCGGTTGATCCCAAATTTACAAATTTTCGTTATTTCAAGGGAGTTACTATAATCGTTCCCAACAGAAAAGAGGCCAGCGGTTTTGTGCGCCACGAGATAACGGATGACAGTTCTGCGCTTAAGGCTGCACAAAACATTATGGGTAACCTGAAAAGTGAGTGTGTTCTGGTTAAACTGGGTGAGCGGGGGATGCTGCTTTTAGAGAAAGACGGCCATCCTGTCTTTATTGAAACTGCGGCAGAGCAGGTCTATGATGTTACCGGAGCAGGGGACACGGTTATCAGTACCCTGGTCTCGGCAAAGACAGCCGGTGCGACCTGGGAAGAGGCTGCCCGGATCGCCAATTTTGCCGCGGGTATTGTTATCCATTATATCGGTACTTCGGTGATAAAAATCGATCAGCTGAAAAGTGCAATACTTGAAAACAAGTTTCCAACGACGTGAGTAAACCAAAGTCTCCACAGCCGGTCAAGCTTGTCATCAGTGTCATAACGGGAGACAAAGGTCTTTTCGATACGACATGTGAAAAGCTTGTGGAAAGATTTGGTGAGATTGATTATACAAGTGAGACACTTCCTTTTGATTTTACGGATTATTATGAAAAAGAGCTCGGCAAAGACCTTTTTCGTCATATTCTAAGTTTTAAAGATCTTATAAGTCCCGACAGGCTTTCTCAAATAAAGCGATACACGAATGATCTTGAAGATCAGTTTCTGAAAGAGCGGGGGAATAGAAGAGTTAATATTGATCCCGGATATATTGCTCTTTGCCATTTTGTGCTTGCTTCATGTAAAGGTTTTGCCCACCGTCCTTATCTCGTTGACGGTGTCTATGCTGACCTGACGCTGGTGTTCAGGAAAAAGACTTTTCAGGCTCTGGAATGGACTTTTCCTGATTATGCCTCAAAAAAACTGATAGATATTTTAAACGGGTTAAGGTCAGATTATTATAAACTGCTAAAAGAAATGGGGGAAACTGAAAAATGTTAAAAAGCATGACAGGTTACGGGCGCGGAGAAGCTGTTATCGGAAGTCAAAATGCCACCGTTGAGATAAGGTCTGTTAATCACAGGTATCTTGATGTTCAGCTCAGGGTTCCAAGATGCCTTTTACCTCTTGAAAGCAGTATGAAAAAGCTGATCTCTTGCTTTGTGTCCAGGGGGAAACTGGAGATTGCTGTTCAGCTGGGGGCTGCGGAGGATTGTGAAAGCAGTTTAAGTGTGAATACGGATATGGCAGAGCATGTTTATGGTCTTTTAAAAAACGTGAAAGAGGCTTCTGCCGTTCCCGGGGATATAGACCTACCGATGCTTCTTGAATTCAAGGATATTATATTTGAAGCAAAAAAAGAGGAGCTTAATGAATCGGTTTACTGGAACGGACTTGAACCTTCATTAACGCAGGCGCTTTCGGCTATGGGGCAGATGCAGTCTGCAGAAGGAGCGGAAATAGAAAAGGACATGCGAAACAGGATGAGTTTTGTTGCGTCTGTTATAAAGGAGATCGAAGTCCTTGCCCCCGAGGTTCTTGAGACAAAAAAAACAGGTCTTAAAGAGAGAGTAAAGGAATTGTGTGAAGGCGTTGCCGTTGATGAAGCGAGAATGGTGCAGGAAATAGCGATTCTATCTGATAAAAGTGATATAACGGAAGAGATCGTACGTGCAAAAAGTCACCTGAAACAGTTTAACAAATGGCTTGAAACAGATGAGCCGGTTGGAAAAAAGCTGGATTTTTTAATCCAGGAAATAAACCGGGAAGTAAATACGATCGGTTCAAAATCATCTGATTCAGAAATTGCCTTAAAGGTGGTAAATATAAAAAATGAGCAGGAAAAAATTCGCGAGCAGGTACAGAATATAATGTAACGCGTTTTACCCGGAGTCAAGTCAGGAGAATGTTATGAGCTTACAGCTGTTAAATATCGGTTTTGGAAACTCGGTAGTGCTTTCAAGGGTGGTAACCATTCTTACTCCCGGTTCTGCTCCCATGAAGCGTCTGAAAGACGATGCAAAAGCAGCCGGAAGGCTGGTGGATGCAACTCAGGGACGTAAGACCCGGGCGATTATCGTAACCGACAGCAATCATGTGATTCTTTCAGGGGTTCAGGCTGAGACGATTGCCCTGCGGGTTAACGTCGAGGAGCAGGTCAAGTGACAGGACAGAATAAAAAAGCAGAAAAAGAACGCAATAAAAGACTGCTGATCGTTGTTTCCGCTCCGTCAGGAACGGGTAAGACAACGCTCTGCAACGAGGTGATCAAACAGCTGCCGAATCTATCTTTTTCTGTTTCCCACACGACCCGAGAACCGAGACCGGGAGAGAAACATGGTGAAAACTACTATTTTGTTCCGGAGGAAACATTTAAACAGAAGGTTAAAAAAGGTAAAATAGCAGAGTGGACAGAGATCTACGGCAATTTTTATGGTACTGCAAAAGAGACGATAGAAAGAGAGTTTGACCGGGGAATCGATCTTATCTTTGATATTGACGAGAGAGGTGGCCGCCAGTTGTCAGAAGCTTTTTCTGATGTTGTAACTGTTCTTATTCTGCCGCCTTCAATGGAAATATTAAAAAAGCGTCTAGTCGATCGAGGTACAAATAAGAAAGAGGATATTGACCGCAGATTGAAACAGGCGGAAGAAGAGATAAAAGGTATGTCATGGTACAGCTATGTCATCGTTAATGATGAAGTTGAAAAAGCTGTTTTGCAGCTTAAGGGTATAATCACTGCAGAGAGATGCAGACATGATCACAGCCTGGTAGAAAGGCTCTTGGATAATGGCAGCTGAAACTGGAAGCAGGATAATAACAGCACTTGATGTGGATGAGCTTGGAAAAGCGAAAAGTCTGGTAAAGCTTTTAAAAAATGATGTTGCCGCATTTAAAATAGGAAAACAGCTTTTCACAAGATGCGGGCCGGACGCTGTTAGAATGGTGCATGATGAAGGCGGAAGGGTTTTCCTTGATCTTAAATTTCATGATATACCCACAACTGTGGCAAAGGCCTCTGTTGAGGTCTTGCGGCTCGGTGTTTTTATGTTTAATATGCATGCTTCCGGCGGTCTGGATATGATGGAAAAGTCTGTTGCGGCAGTTAAAGAAAGAGCCGCCGAAATGGAAGAAAAAAAACCGATCATCCTTGCAGTAACTGTTCTTACCAGTCAGGGGCCTGAAGATTTAAAACGGCTGGGCATCAATATGGGCATGGAAAAAATGGTGGTAAATCTTGCATCTCTTGCAAAAGAGGCCGGGGTTGACGGTGTGGTCGCATCTCCTAAAGAGATAATCGCGATTCGGGAGACTTGCGGAAAGGATTTTGTTATTGTCACGCCCGGGATAAGACCGGCAGCTTCTTCAAAAGACGATCAGAAGAGAATCATGACACCGCTTGAAGCGGTAAATGCAGGTGCAGACTATATTGTTGTGGGCCGGCCGATCACACAGGCCGAAGATCCTCTTGCAGCAGTACAAAGTATCAATAGCGAGCTTCATTAATTATAAGATTAAACCACTGCTTTTTAGGATTTAGCGTTTCGGGCTTTTGCTTTATTGTTTTATAAACATAGTTGCCTTACTTTCTTTGCTCGCTCCAAAGAAAGTAACAAAGAAAAGGCGCCCTTTGACCGATCCCGTAAAACGGGATTCCCTTGTTATAAGTTTTTTTGCGGTCGGCGTCACAAACTCATCCCTGTTTATCGGGACTCAGACATGTGTCGCCTTAGATTCACAAAAAAAATTATAACTGCGGCTCGGTCAAGATGGGTTCCCAATTTTTCTACGATCCCCTTTGGGGACCAATCAAGGACCATAGCTTTTAGCCGTGGATAATTATTAACCTGCCGGAATATTTCTCATGACAATCAGACTTTACGGTATTCACCCGGTTCTGGAGGCGCTTAAAAAGCGGCCCCGTGCTTTTGTAAATATTATCCTTTCAAGGAAAGAAGGAAAAGTTCTTGATCCTATTCTTGCACTTGCTTCAAAAGCAAAGATAAGTGTTTGCCATGATGTGTCTGAAAAGATCGCAAAACTTTCGGGTTCAGACAGCCATCAGGGTGTTGTTGCAGAGGTCGAGCCGTATCTTTTTGTGGAGCTGAATACGCTTGTCGCAAAGGTAAGGCGGGAAGATAAAAAAATCTTTTTTCTGGTGCTTGATTCTATCCAGGACCCCCATAATTTTGGCTCGCTTATTAGAAGCGCGCTGTGCAGCGGGGTGCAGGCCATAATTTTTCCAAAAGACAGGTCTGCCCAGCTTACAGGCACAGTTGCAAAATCTTCTGCCGGCGCGATTGAACATATGCAGTTCTGCAGAGTGGTGAATATCGCTTCAGCGCTTGATGCCTTAAAAAAAGAGGGTGTCTGGATAGCGGGTGCGGTTGCAGACAGTAAAAACACCCTGTATGACATTGATTTTGATATGGATACGGCGCTTGTGCTTGGGAATGAAGAAAAGGGCGTACGTCCGCTGGTGAGGAAAAAATGTGATTTTTCTGTTTCCATACCTATGGCGGGAGAGTTTGATTCTCTGAATGCTTCGGTTGCCGGTGCGGTGCTCATGTTTGAAGTTATGCGGCAGCGGAAAAAAACAGCTAATAGCGAATAGCAAAGAGTATGGCGCAGAGCGGTAAAAACAGCAGGAAGTATGTCGTCTGTCATGGGAAACCCAGAAACAGAACTACGGGTAATCATTAATCGCTAATGGTGAAAAGCTAAAAAGCATTACATTATCAAATTGTGTACTTGTTGAATCGGTAAAACCCTAATCAAATGTTATCCCGGAATTTACAAGTCGTTATCCATCGTTTTTATAAAAGAGCCTAACTAAGTTGAATAAAGCAATAAGAATCAGAATTTTTTCGGTACTTTCCCTTACCATTTTTTCTGCGATGCTGGGCTTGGGGATCATCCTTCCGATCCTGCCGCTTTATGCAAAGACTCTTGGTGCAAACGGTTTATGGCTCGGGACTATTTTTGCCGGTTTTTCGATTTCAAGATCTGTTTTGATGCCCTTTATAGGGCGGTACTCTGATAAAAGCGGAATAAGAAAAGCGTTTATTGCAACAGGCCTTTTTTTCTATTCCTGTTCTTCTCTGGGGTATATTTATTCAACAGATGCTTTTTCCCTTTTACTCGTAAGGATTGTTCAGGGCGCATGTTCTGCCATGATCGTGCCCATTGCCATGGCCTATATCGGTGACATCACCCCAAAGGACAGGGAAGGGTCGTACATGGGGATGTTTACGATATCACTTTTTCTCGGATTTGGTATCGGGCCTCTTTTTGGCGGTCTTATTATGGATCTCATCAGCTTGAATGCTGCTTTTGCTGCAATGGGGATTCTTTGTTTAATTGCTTTTTTTCTGGTTGTGTTTTTACTGCCATCTTCAAACTCTAAACATCTTCCGGAGGCGGTCTCTCCTTCATCTTACAGAAAGATCCTTTCGTCACCGCTTATAAAGGGTGTTATCTGCTACCGGTTTGTAAGTGCCTTTGTCAGGGCGGCTATCTTAAGCTTTCTGCCTTTATATGCAAGTTACAATATAAATATGACAGCTTCTCAGATAGGTATTGTTGTCTCTACCAGTGTTCTTCTGACGTCTTTTCTACAGTACCCCTGCGGTAAGCTTGCTGACCGAATGAACAGGAGAAACCTTATCCTTTTGGGCAGCATACCGTATTCTTTTGCGATAATAATGTTTCCTTTTGCAACCACTTTTTTACAGGTACTGTGTATTAACCTTACGCTTGGGGTTCTCGGTGCAATGTCCATGCCCGCTGCAACAGCGATTATAGTCGGGGAAGGGAAGAAGTACGGTATGGGTTCCACCATGGCGGTTTTTAATGTGTCCATGAGTCTCGGGCTTGGCTGCGGTCCCCTTGTTTCAGGAATTATCCATGATTTTATCGGCCTCAGGGAAGTTTTTTACTTTGCCGCTTTTGTCGGGGTGGCGGGGTCGATCCTTGCCGGATATTTATTAAGCGCTCCCCTTCCTGATGTAGCTTCGGAAGAAGTAAAGGTCATTGAAGAGATCTAATTCATCTACACAATCTGATCTCAAAGTTGACCGTTTAATTACTTAATGCATTGATCCAGATATTTTTGGGCTTCATAAAAATTCTTCTGTGCACTTGCTTGAAAATCAGCACAGGCTTTTTCTTCTTGACCCAGTTCTAAAAAACACAAACCTCTTAAATATTCTGCCTCGCCATTGCCGAATTTAGAGTTATTTATAATTGCGGATGAATGCTTTATGGAGGCGCGGTAGTCTTTCTCATGAAATGTAATAACTGCGATTTTTTCAAGAGTTGTATAATCATCATGCTTCAGCCGAAGGGCTTTTAAACAGTTAAATTTTGTTTGTTGAAGACTATCCTTTCTAATGTTCATTATCATTAATCTATATTTGGCCGGATACAGTTCCAGGTTAGATAAAAGATAAGCATCAAGAGCATTAAGTTTTTCCTGAACATCTACAATAGACATAATATAAAAAAGCTTTTTTTCCAGTAGTTTTTTACTCGCCTGATTCCACCAAAGTCCTGCATCAAGTGTTTTACATGCTTTGTTAAAATCACGAGTTTGCAGATTGATCAGTTCTGCATAATTGATCCAGGCTAACGGATATTGACCGTTTCTGCCGATGTAGTCTTTAACGGTTGATATTGCTGTTTCCGTATCACCTTTTTTTAAAGCTATTTTAATTGCATGATTGATAAAAGGATAAAACTTTGGCCCTTTTTTGCTTCCAGTTAAGGCATAATGCATAGCATTATCAAGCTGTCCCATTTCCCTGTAAATATTAATTTTAATAAGGTCTTCCATTAAAAAGCAGGGGCTGGGATTGTTACCCTGATTAAGAACATCCAGTGCTTCCTGAAATCGTTTTTCTTTTATATAATAAATTGATTTTATGGACCTTATGGACTGTCCGTTAAAATCAATGGTAGGGAAAGCGGGGAAATGTTTTACAACAGCATCTGCGTTTTGTGTCAAATTTTCTTTGTCTTTATAGTAGTTGTACTGAAAAGCAGAGGATCTGAGTGCGGTAAAATTTATATAACTGATTCCTAAGAGTACTATAATAAAAAGGGTCCACACGGCAGGCGGTATTCTAAAATTACTTTTATCAACCCTTTTTTCATTAAAGCTGTTATATGCAATAAAGTTGATAGCCAAAAGCAAACCGAAATATACCTGCATATTTGACCGTTCCAAAGGAAAGTTGAAGAATGCATCAACCGTATATACTGCAGCTGTCAATAAGGATAAAAAAGATAGTTCTCTGGCGTGCGGATTGTTTTTTCTTTTTGCAGTGCGTATACAGTTTATCAATATAAAAATGAAGATAGACAGATAGCATAAACCTCCGAAAATTCCGGTTTCAATGGCAACCTCAAAAAAATCATTGTGAAGTCGTCTGGGATATACTAAAGAATCGATTAAATGGGGACCCCAGTTTTTCAAAAAATCAATCTTGAAGTTTCCTTCACCGACGCCAAGAATAAAATTGTCTTTAAATAAATTTAACCCTTCCTGCCACTGTAATATCCTGCCTGAGCTGTCATTCATGTTGATCGTTTTAATTCTTTCTAAAACTGTGCCGTACCTGGAACCTTGAGAGTACTTATTCAGGATTTGTTCGGTAAATAAAAATGTCAGTATAATAGCAACGGAAACAATCACCGTATTACTTAAAAGAGAAGTTTTCTTTTTCAACCTGAAAAAAGAAATACTTCGGGTAGTTATATAAATAATCAGAATTAACCCAAAACCAACATATACAGATCTTGCGTTCAGTATGAAAATAAGACAGGTCGCCGGGATCAGGGTTAAAGCTGCAATGATCTTCCAAACAATTTTTTTGGAGTTGTGCAGGATGAAAAGGGCAAAGGGGACTTTAATCAAAAGGGTAACAGCCATTATGTTTTTATTGGCAAAACCGGCAGCTATTGAACTTAAAAGTGTTTTCAGCTCAAATCCTCCGGCTTTATCGAAAAATTCAAATAAGCCTTCAATCGACTGGTATAAAAGAATAAGTGCAATAAACTTTGCCAGTATATGGAACCTGTCTTTAAGTTGATATATAAAGGCAGACAGGAAAAAAAACATAAAAAAAGTAAGAACAATCCTTCCCAGGTCGATTAAGCCTTCCGGAAGGTTTGTTGCCTTTATAAGAGATGCTGTGGAGATAATGATGAACAGGGAAAAAAGCCGTACAACGTTATTTTTTGTCAGCAATGAAAAAACAGGCTGGAATTGATCACGGTAAAAGAATGTAAAGCAAAAGCATATAAGGGTCAGGATGGACAAATAAAACCACTGGGGATAGAGGATGTCCGCATACTTTCCAAAGTGAGGAATAAAGTCCGTACACAGATATCCGGCAGAAAAAAAAAGGCTTAAGATCTGAAGAGATGTCCACCTCTTTTCTTTAGATACCTGTTTTTTTATTATTGGTTTTTTGCCCATTTTTCTGTTTACCGGCTAGTCTTTAGAAAAGTATTTTATTTAGGTGTGATATCTATAAATTTAAGACAAGGGATAAAAAATCTTGGGGGGGATACTCAGGAATTTAATGAAAACCTGCAGCGCCGGAACAATTCTTCCCCCTCAGGGTAATCAGTTTTTGGTTCCGGCAAGGCCGGCTGTATTTTTAAACGAATTACGTTTTTGAAATTCCTTATTGATTCTTATTTCTATCTTTAGGTAGATCGAATAATTTTCTGTACGGCTTTTGGAGTTTGACAACAATACCATAATCTGAGGTTTCAGGTCAACCGGCAGGACCCATCAGTTTTTCAGGGAGGGCAGATCGAATGAAGTTTAGCACAAGGTGCAATGGGGTAATTAAGCCTTCCGGTTCTTCTTGTAATAGTTTATCAGACCGTTTGTCGAGGGGTCATGAGACGTGACCTCTTCTGTGTCTTTAAGTTCCGGTATGATCCTGTTAGCCAGCTGTTTCCCCAGCTCCACTCCCCACTGATCAAATGAGCAGATATTCCAGATAATACCCTGTACAAAGACCTTGTGTTCATACATGGCGATCAAGGCTCCAAGGGTTTTTGGGTCAAGCTGTTTAAACATGATCGAATTGCTGGGGCGGTTTCCCTCAAAGACCTTGTGAGGGGCAATTTTCTTTATCTGTCCTTCGTCAAATCCCGATTCTTTGAGTTCTTCTATTACCTGTTCTTCTGTTTTTCCGTTCATCAGTGCTTCGGTCTGGGCAAAGAAGTTTGCCAGAAGCAGGGTGTGGTGCTCACCTATTTTGTTGTGGGTGTTTACGGGCGCAAGAAAGTCAGCAGGCACTTTTTTTGTGCCCTGGTGTATCAGCTGGTAAAATGCGTGCTGGCCGTCTGTGCCCGGTTCGCCCCAGATAATGGGGCCGGTGGACGTGTCAATTTTTGTCCCGTCTTTTTGAAGGTGTTTTCCGTTTGACTCCATGTCAAGCTGCTGGACATAAGCGGCAAGTCTTCTTAAGTACTGGTCATAGGGAAGAAGGGCATGGGTCTCAAAGCCGAAAAAGTTGTTATAAAGAATACCGATAAGAGCAAGTACAACCGGTATATTATTTTCAAAGTCAGCTGTTTTGAAATGATTGTCCATCTCATGGGCACCGGAAAGGAATTTTTCAAAATTGTCCATGCCGACGGCAAGAACAATGGAGAGCCCAATGGCTGACCACATGGAATACCGTCCGCCGACCCAGTCCCAGAACTCAAACATGTTTTCAGGATCAATGCCGAATTTTTCAACAGCCGTCCTGTTGGTTGATACCGCCACAAAATGTTTTGCGATGAATGCTTCATCCTTTGCTGTTTTTAAAAACCAGCCGCGGGCGGTTTTTGCGTTGGTCATTGTCTCCAGGGTGGTAAATGTCTTTGATGCTATTATAAAAAGTGTCGTTTCGGGATTTAATTTTTTAACCGTTTCTGCGATATGTGTGCCGTCAACGTTTGACACAAAATGGAGTTTTAATTTCGGGTCGGTATAAGGGGTAAGTGCTTCAACAGCCATAGCCGGTCCGAGATTTGATCCGCCTATTCCGATATTTACGATATCGGTTATTTTTTTTTCGCTGTAACCTTTCCAGGTGCCGTTTCGTACGCTGTCTGAAAAATTTCTTATCCGGTTCAGTACCCTGTTTATGTCAGGCATTATATCTTTGCCTTCAACAGTTATGGGAGAATTCGATCTGTTCCTGAGCGCAATGTGGAGTACGGAGCGGTTTTCAGTGATATTTATTTTTTCACCGGAAAACATTTTTTTGATCCAGTTTTTCAAGTCATGTTCTTCAGCAAGTTTTAACAGGAGGGAAAAGGTTTCTTTTGTTAAGATGTTTTTTGAAAAATCAAGAAATATGCCTGCTGCGTTAATTGAAAACAGCTCAAAACGGCCTTTTTCCTCTTCAAAAAGAGCGGAAATCTTTTTTGTTTTGAGCGTTTGGGAATGCTCTGTCAGTGTCTTCCATGCAGAAGAGTTTGAGAAACCCATTTTTTTATCCTTTCTGTTTTAAAAGATAAACATGGCAGTAAAGTTTTTATTAAAAAACAATTTAATTATAACAAATTAATTCTTTTTTACAAAAAATTTGTTTTCTTGACTTCATTCTCTGCTCTGATAAAATCGTAATTCTAATGAATATATAAGGTGAAGAAGTGGAAAATACGGAAAAAAAATGGGTTTTAAGTGCTCAGAATCCTGATTTATGCAGTAAACTTTCACAGACGCTTAATATCTCCCAAATTGTTGCCCAGGTACTTATTAACAGGGGTATAGAGACCCCGGAACAGGCGCAGCTCTTTTTATCTGCCAGGCTTCAGGATCTGCATTCTCCTTTTTTGATGAAGGGCATGGAAAAAGCTGTTGGCAGAATTGTAGCTGCAATAAAAAACAATGAAAAAATATGTATTTATGGTGATTTTGATGTTGACGGTATAACTTCAACAGCGGTTATGGTTCTTTTTCTGCGGGAAGTGAATGTAAATGTGTCCTTTTATATCCCGAAAAGACTTAAGGAGGGATACGGACTGAATGTAAATGCAGTAAAAAAAATAAAAGAACGCGGCACCTCACTTTTGATAACTGTTGACTGCGGGATTTCTGATGTGAATGCCGTTAAGTACGCAAATAGTAATAACATGGATGTTATTGTGACAGATCATCATGAGATGCCTGATAATTATGCTGAGGCATATGCAATCCTTAATCCCAAACAGCCTGACTGTGGTTTTCCTTTTAAAGGACTTGCGGGAGTGGGGGTTGCCTTTAATCTTGTTATCGGACTCAGGAAACGGCTCAGGGAGCTTAGTTTCTGGCAAAAGGGTGAGGAACCCAATCTTAAAGATTATCTTGACCTGGTTGCTCTTGGAACAATTGCAGATATTGTTCCCATGATAGATGAAAACCGGATTTTTGCCAAAAATGGACTTAAGGTTCTTGCAAAAGGAAAAAGGCCGGGGATCAAAGCATTAAAGGATGTAAGCGGGATACCGGACGGTCCGGTAGACTCAAGCATGGTTGCATTCAGGCTTGCTCCGCGTATGAATGCTTCAGGCCGCTTATCAAATGCGGAAGATGTGGTTGAACTTCTTATTTCGACGACCCTGGAAGAGGCCAATATCCTTGCAAAGAAGATAGATGAGGAAAATACCCAGCGGCAGAAGATCGGAAGAAAAATACTCGCGGATGCAAAATCAAAGGTAGTCAGTAAAGAAGACTTCAGCGGGCCGCTTGTTCTTTCATCTGAAGACTGGCATCAGGGGGTGATAGGTATTTGCGCTTCCCGTTTAAGCGACGAGTTTTTTACCCCGACGGTTCTTCTCGCAATAGATAAAGAGACCGGGGAAGCGCGCGGTTCGGCAAGGAGCATCAGCGGTTTTGACATATACAGTGCCATTAAAAAATGTGGGTCCGATCTTAAGGCTTTTGGCGGGCATAAGGCCGCGGCCGGTTTGACTCTGTCCGTTGATAAGGTGGATTCATTCAGGGAAAAATTTACAAAGATCGTAAGAGCAGAGCTTGAGGACAAGGAATTTGTCCCTATTGTTGAAATTAATGCTGAGATACCTCTGGACCTGCTTACATATGGAATTCTGCAGGAACTTGAAAATCTTTCACCGTTCGGTCCGGCCAACCCTGAACCGGTGTTTTCAAGCTGTGACATTAATTATTACAGTTCCATGACAGTTGGTAACGGGCACTTAAAGCTTAAGATAAAAGAGGACGGACAGTTTTTTGATGCCATAGGGTTTAATATGGCTTCCAGATACTGCCTTAAAGATGAAACAATACGCCTTGCCTTTGTCCCTCAGATCCATTCGTATAATGGTGAAAAAAATATTCAGCTCAATTTGAAAGATATTAAATATATTGATCTGAGCTCAGCAGCAAACAGCTGAGCTTCAGGTCTCAGGTTCTTTTTGTCCTTTATAATTTGCAGATTATTTCCTGATTCGTTAAACAGGGGGATGCCCGTTTTGAAGAGTGTCACGCCCCCGGCGTGATTTTAAAGAGTGATAAGACGGCCTTAAGGCAAAAGAAGAATATCTGCGGTCAGTTGTCCGCAGCCCGATGCATTTAGACCCTGGAATCCTTAAATCCCCTTCTTCAGCTAAATTGGAGAAGAATCCGTTTTTTAAAGGGTTTGACATGAAAGACCTGAGTCAGGAAAAAGAGCTGATCCATAAATGTATTCAGGGCAACAGTGAATCATGGCAGCTCTTTATCAAACAGTATACCGCTCTAGTCTATTATGTAATCCAAAAAGTAATTCGCAGTAAAGATTTCTTCGCCTCTCCCGAGGATATAGATGATCTCCATAACGATATCTTTCTCTCGATCATGGACAAAAACGGGCATAAGCTCAGGCTGTATGAGGGGAAAAACGGCTGTTCTGTTTCAACCTGGATCAGGGTAATCGCTGCCAGAGCTACAATTGATTATATGAGACGAAAAAAAGAATCCGTCTCTTTTTCTGATGATAGGACTGAAAGGGAAACAGGTCAAAAAGAGGCTTTTTCTAATGTTTTTCTGAAGGTACTTGAAGATGAGGAACAAAGATCTGCTTTAAAAGACCTGATAAAAAGCCTTGCTCCAAGGGATCAGCTTTTCATGCGTCTTTTCTACTATGATGAGGTTCCTCCGCGGGAGATTGCCAGGGTCTTTAACTACACCACAAGTGCTGTTTACAGCAGGGGTAATTTTTTAAGGGAGAAATTAAAGAAGGCACTGGAGAAAAAAAAACAAAAGAATAAAGAAGTTAATTCGTCTATTTATAATAATTGCAGAGATACGGATCTTCCATAGAGAATAAAATGTTAACAAAAAACAATGACATAAAGAATCTGTTAAAGTGGTATTATAGGTCCGGTGAAAGATCTGAAGAGCCTCAAACCTGTCCTGACGAAGAGGTTTTTTATGATTTTTTAATGGAAAAACTTCCGGATAATTTAAGGAATGAGCTGGAGCTTCATCTCTTAACGTGTGACAGGTGTCGCCATACCCTGTTTGAAGTTTCAGCGCTTCTTGAAGAAGATTATCTGCCCTGCGAGTCCGAGGTTCCGGACCCTGTTGCTGAAAGGATCCTTTCCCGTATTCCTGAGAAAAAAATTGCTTTTACCGGGTTGTTATGGGAAAAGGTCATAGAAAAAATAAATTCATTTTGTAATAACTTTATGGATATTTTTTTCCCACGTGAGCGGGAATTTGTATATGTGCGGGGAAGCAGAAAAGTAATTTCCGAAAATTTGATTGTTTTAGAAAAAGTGTTTAAGGCGATAAAACTTCAGATCGAGATCGAAAAGGTAAGAAATAATGCTTCCGACATAAAAGTAATAACAAAAGATCCTGATACAGGGGCTCCTTTTGACGGAGTCAGGCTGGGTCTTTTAAACACTAGAAGAGAGGTTGCTTCCTATATGGCTGTAAAAGGAGAAACGCTTTTTGAAAATATGCCGTTTGGCTGGTATAAGTTAACGGCTAGAAAAGATGATAAAAATCTGGGGGAAGTCATACTGAGGATAAAGGAGTAAACAATGGCTGACGAAAAAGAAAAAAAAGAGAAAAACCGTGCGCCTGAAGAAGACAAAAGTATAGAAAAGATTCTAAGGGACAGGGAAAAACTTGATGCCCAGCTGAAAGAGAAGTTTTCCAAGGTTGTGACTGTGATGTTTACTGACATCAAGGGCTCAACCAGTTTTTTTGAGACTTATGGGGATATCGAAGGCCGTTTGATGGTTCAGAAGCATAATGAGATGCTTTTTCCGTGTGTTGAAGAAAACGGAGGCCATGTCATAAAGACTATTGGTGATGCCATAATGGCTTCTTTTGAGGATCCGGAACCCGCAGTGCGTTCAGCCATTGTAATGCAGGAGCGTCTGTTTGAGTTTAATAAGAGTAGAAAAGATAAAAAGGATCAGATCCATGTACGTATCGGAATAAATACGGGAGAGGGCCTGGTGGAGGAAAAAGATATTTTTGGAGATGTTGTTAATGTCGCGGCCCGGGTGGAGTCCCTGACCGAGCCGGATGAGATCCTTGTCTCAACTTCTGTCTATGATGAGGTCCGGAATGCGGATGACATTCTCTGCCGCTATGCAAAGTCCACAAAAGTAAAAGGCAAAGAAGAAGCCATAGATGTGTACCGGGTTGTCTGGGGCGATGAAGAGGCTGTTGCGGGACTTACCCGTTCTGCTGCATCAGTCGCTAAAGTTCAGCGGAAAAGAAGAGAAAATAAAAAGAAACTTGAAATCGATATCAGCAGGGATAATGAAACCCTGAAGGTAACTGCTTCAGAAAAGTCGGATAAGGCCCAGAGTACGATCTCTTCCTATGAAGAACTTAAAGTCACCATGGCAAAGATCGATGAGCACTGCAAAGATGTTACCGATATCCTCAACCGTGCAAATACCCGGGGCAGGGTCTCGAAAGATATTCTTAACAAATTGCGTGATTTGGGCCAGGTCCTGTTTGACGAGCTTTTAACTGTAAAAGCAAAAGAGGCGCTTCGCAGCGCAAAGGTCCAAGATGTTGTGTTTATCATAGAAGACAGTCTGGTTCAGATCCCCTGGGAGCTTCTTTATGACGGAGAGCAGTTTTTGTGTCAAAAATTTAATATGGGAAGGATCGTAAAGACCAAGCACGGTGTGGTCAATATAAAACAGAGAGAGCTTTCCCGTCCGTTAAAGATGCTGATTGTCTCTGACCCGAGGGGTGATCTTGAGAACTCATCAAAAGAGGGTAAAAATATCAGGAAAAAACTCGATGCAAATACTGCTTTCATCAGTGCAAATCAGAAAAGCGGCCAGGTCACTTCCTCATATCTTAAAGAGAAAATAAGAAACTTTGATCTGGTCCACTATGCCGGTCATGCCAACTATACTCCTGATGATCCTTCAAACAGCGGCTGGCTGCTTGAAGGCGGAAAATTTACCGCATCCGATGTTATGAAGCTGGTGGGCGGCCGGCCCATGCCGGCTCTGGTTTTCTGCAATGCCTGTCAGTCCGGCCAGACCGAGGAATGGAAGCTGGATTCAAGCTACAGTCAGGAGATTTTTGGACTGGCGAATGCTTTTCTGATTTCCGGCGTCCAGCATTATGTCGGCACCTTCTGGGAAATACTGGATGAGCCGGGAGAGCTCTTTGCCGTGGAGTTTTACAGCGCTCTTATGGAAGGTGCCACAATTGGGGAGGCCATGCGTCAGGCGAGGCTGTTTCTTATCAAAGAATACGGAGAAGATACCATTGTATGGGCAAGTTATATGCTTTACGGTGATCCCGGTTTTAATTATCTCGATATTGAAGAGGAGGCGTATGATGAGACAGGGGAAGAAGCTTCCGCTGGTCTGAAAGATGCTTCACAGTTAAGAAGTGCGCCCAGCGATACGGTTGCGTTTCAGCCCGGAGCCCAGTCTTCAAATGTAAAGATGGCGGCGATCGGAGCCGCTCTTGTGGTGATTCTTGCGATCTTGGGTCTGTTTTTCATGAACAGGGGTGACAGAGTCGTCAAGGCTGATCCTTATCTGCAGGCCTACTCATTTTTAAATACAGATCAGGTCGAGAAAGCAAGGCAGGGATTTGAGGGTCTTTCCGCAGGCGATCCTAAACGTACAGAAGGACTTGCTGCGGTCTATTTTGAGACCGGGGAGTATGAAAAGTCCATGGCGTTTTGTAATAAAACGCTTGAAGCAGCACCGTATAACCTGTATGCCAACGTCATAAAAGGTCATATCATGCTTGCCCAGGGCAAAACAGATGATGCCTTGAAAGCGTATGAAAAGGCAGCAGCCATAAAAGGCGGCGTAAAATGGCAGAAAGCAGAGGCCTTAAACGGTATCGGAAGGATCTATTCCTCCAGGGGCGATGCCGGAAAATCACTTAAATATTACGGTCGGGCGGCTCAGCTTAATCCGGCAAGTTCGGAGATATCAACGAATTACGGTTTTGCGATGCAAAAAGCAGGAAATGCGCAAGGCGCTTTGTCTTCATTTCAAAATGCAGTTAAGGCCGGGCCTTCCGATCCTTACGCGTCCGCATTTTTGATGCAGGCCCAGAATGAGAAAAAAGCGGTGGCAGACCAGGCCAGGCAGGGACGTATTGACGCTCTGGTAAAAGATCTTGCTGAAGGTTTTAAAACAGGAAAAATACCGGTTCCTTCGAAAGATCCGTGGACATCAAGACCGGTGGCCATCAGTTTTATTGATTTTAATAAAAAAGGAGCGCCTGCCCAGAGGGAGGGTGAAGATGAGTTTTTCATGCTCCAGATAAGTGATCTGCTGCAGGAAAGCGGACGGGTTCAGATCGTTGAAAGAGAGATGCTGGATAAGCTTCTGGCTGAGCTGAAGCTTAGCTCAACAGACCTTGTAAACAGGGATACTGCAGTAAGGCTGGGAAGGATTCTCTCTGCAAGAATAATTGCAACAGGTTCTATTATGCGCTATAAAGGGGATATACAGGCTAGTATACGTCTTACCGACACTGAAACAACTTCTTTAAAAGGGGCTGTAAGGGAAAAGTCAAAAGATATTGATGAACTTGCAAATGCAGTAACAGGTAAAATAGTTGAAAAGGTCATAAAGGGCTATCCCCTAAGAGCAAAAATACTTGCAATTGAGGAGAATGAAGTAGTATTAAATATTGGTACAGATACCGGGGTTAAGGCCGGTATGGAATTTAAGATTTTGGAGGAGAAAAAGTCAGAAAGAACAGGAAGAATACGTTACAAACCTCTGGGGACGGTTACTGTTTCAAAGGCTGAAAACGATACGGCTTACGCGCCGATGCCGGAAGGTATTAAAGGCATCAAAGAAGATCTGAAGCTGGAGCAGCTGGTTCACTAAAGTTTTTAATGAATTGTCCGTAATACAGTTAATAAAACATCTTATATATAAATATAAATATTAATAGAAGCTTTTGGAAAGGGGGTTCTATTGAAGAAGCAATTTCTCATATTACTTCTTGCTGTACCTCTGTGCTTTTTATCTGTTACAGCTGCTTTTGGACAGATATCATCAACGGTGCAGATAAACTCGTCACCTAACCCGGTGGGGTCCGGAGCAAGGGCCATGGGTATGGGCGGGGCGTTTATCTCTATTGCAGATGATGCAACAGCAGCATCCTGGAATCCGGCTGGTCTTATTCAGCTTGAAAGGCCTGAGATCTCATTTGTGTTCAGTTATGCGCACAGAAGAACCTTTTTGAAGTCTGATTATCATCCAGAGATGAGAGGGATGAATGAGGTGCACAGGGATGACCTTAACTATTTCAGTATTGCAGTGCCTGTGATGATGTTTGATAAAAATGTGGTCCTTTCTCTTAATTATCAGCGTCTCTATGATTTTTATAACGATATTTCCTTTGATTATATGCAGATGGGACAGGGCGGAGGCCTTACGGCTCTTAGTGATTTTAATTTTTCATACAGCCAGACAGGCTCACTCAAAGCGCTCGCTCCCGCTTTTGCCATTCAGCTGACACCGCAGCTTTCGGTCGGCATGACCTTTAATTTCTGGACGGATAATATGGGCTATGACAATGAATGGGAAATGACCAATATTGTTACGGCCGACACACGTGTTTACAGCGGTTCAGGGCTGTTTACCAGCCATGGCTATTCTTACTATAATGAGAAGAACAAGAACTTTGAGGGGTTTAACTTTAATGTGGGATTTCTCTGGCGTTTAAACAGCGTCATCACCATCGGCGGTGTGTTCAAGTCACCTTTAAAGGGTGACTTTGACCGGGAAACCTATGAGCATGAAAAAGTTGTCTCCTCCCGATTAGGGGTGACGAATAATTCCCAGAGATGGACCGAAAACAGCTTTGAGATGGAATTTCCCATGTCTTATGGCCTGGGCATCTCTTTCAGACTGTCGGATACGTTTACCGTTGCTTTTGACGCTTACCGGACACAGTGGTCTAATTTCTGGGTAAAACAGAAACACGGCAGCAGCAGCAGTCCGATAACCGGTACGCCCAGACAGGATACAAATGTCCATGATACCACCCAGTTAAGGCTGGGGTGTGAATACCTTTTTATCCTTGAAAAAACAATTATTCCATTAAGGCTGGGTGTTTTTTCAGATCCTCAGCCTTCAGGTAAACATGCCGATGATTTTTTGGGTGTCAGTATTGGTACCGGCATCATGATTGGAAATGCGGTGTTTGACTGTGCCTATGTTTACAGATGGGGTGATGACGTGTCAGGAGAAATGATAGGGGGTGCGACAGGGTCAAATGTTGATGCAGATCAGCATATGCTTTATTTATCTATGATTTATCACTTCTAAATAAAGGGGTATGATGAAAACAAAAATATTTATATACTATATTATCACCGCAGCATTTTTTGCGACTATGCTTGGGTGTAATACGCCTCCTGATCCAAAATATTTAAAAGACGGGAAGCAGTATGGTGTGACTGACGGGCTTTTCAGAGAGCGCTGGTGGAATTTTTATGAGAGAGGAAGTTCCTTTCTTGAAGGCGGTTTTTTTAAGGAGGCTGCTGAAGATTATAGGGAAGCCATAAAACAGCGGGATAAGGATCAGCGCCGTGCCCGGACATATGGTATGCACTTTGTGGATTATTTCCCTCACAGGGACCTGGGGGTGGCTCTGCATAACATGGGCAGTCATGAGGAGGCAAGAAAGGAGCTGGAGTACTCTCTTGCAACAACTGAGACCGGAAAGGCCAAGTTTTACCTGAATAAGGTCAGAAGGGCGATTGTTGAGAAATCCGGTTCTGATACGGCGGCACCCAGCATCAGCCTTGCGGATCTTGGCGGAGAGGTCACCAACAGTTTTAAGATGGATTTAAAGGGTGAGGTGGAGGATGATTCATATGCTGAAAAAATATCCGTAAATGACGTCCCTCTTTTTATAGAGCTGTCTGCTAAAAAAATTCCATTTTCCAGGAAACTAAGACTTAAAAAAGGCTTAAATGAGATCAGTGTAAAGACCACAGATCTTTTGGGCAAGGTCTCAGAAAAAAAAGTAAAAGTGATCGGCGATTACCAGGGCCCGATGCTTAATGTGAAGAATTTTGCCGACGGTCAGGAAGTGGCTGAAAACAAGGTTGTGTTAAGCGGTTCGCTTGCAGATGCCACCGGTGTGACCACATTGAAGATAAATGATCAGGTGCTGGCATACAATAAGGAGCGGGAGGTCGATTTTACCTTTACGGTTCAGTTGGAAGAAGGGACCAACAAGATCAATTTTGCAGCAACCGATATGGCCGGAAACACAACTCTGGCACAGCTTGACCTTGTTTATGTGCCGCAGATGGCCAAAGAAAAACTATCCCCCTCATATGCTTATCGACAGAACCAGCCCATACGCGTTGCTCTCCAGGGATCGGGTGTGCTGGACACCGGTGAAAACCGCTATTATGCAGCAGTACAGAGAGTCGGTAAATTCAGGCTGAATTTGAAAGATCTGGTGGACACCCAGACCGTTTACTATGACACCATATATATTGACGGGAGCGTTACCGGTCTTAAAGAAGTGCAGACCGTAAAAATAAACGGCGAAGAACTGTTTGTGCTTCCGGGAAGAACCCTCTTTTTCAACCAGCTGGTTGAGCTTTCGGAAGGCGACAACAAAATCATTATCGAAGTGGTTGATGCGGCAGGAAACACGGCGACAAAAGAAGTCAATATCAAACGCGAGATACCCAAAGTCCATCAGATCGGCAGCCGTATGAGTATTGCGGTGATGCCTTTTGACATCAAGGGCCAGGAAGCCGGTGTCGCAGATATTGTTTATGATAACCTGATCGATTCATTTTTTGAGCAGGACCGCTTCAGTATTGTCAGCAGAGGCGCAGAGCTTGAAAAAGTACTTCAGGAGCTTAAATTAAGCGAAACGGATCTGGTTGACAAGAGTAAAGCGGTAAAAGTCGGAAGGCTGGTTGCTGCCGAAGCGATCCTGATGGGTTCTGTACGGGAGACTGCAGGGTCTCTTGAGATTTATGCAAGGCTGGTAAACACCGAGACCTCAACGCTTCTTGATTCAAAAGATGTCTACACCCAGGACAAGGAGATATCCCAGATCCAGTATATTACAAACGGTCTGGCGTTAAAGTTCAAGCACAGTTTTCCTTTGATCGAAGGTACGGTCATCAAGGTTGAGGGAAACAATATTTATGCGGATTTCGGAACCCTTCAGAACATCAAGAAAGAGATGAAGTTTATTGTGTTCCGTGAAGGTGAAAAGATCATTCATCCTATTACCGGTAAGGTCCTTGGTAGTGACTCCGAAGAGATCGGTATCGCTACAGTGGTTAATGTATTTGAAGACATGTCCCTGGGTAAACTGGTATCCGATGCTGATGTTTCAAACATTAAGGTGAAGGACCTGATTATCACCAAGTAGGACTGCTTTTTAAAATTACACAACAAAAAAACCCGCTTATTAAAGCGGGTTTTTTGTTTGCTGTTCTTTAATGGAAAGAGCTATTCAACAAGTTCCAGAACAAGGTCTATTTCCTGGTCACCGCTGCCAAGCAGAATCGGGTCTTTGCCCGGACCCCAGACATAGTCTCCCGGCGTTAACAGGGGCATGCCGGAACCTTCTAAAAGAGATACATACAGATGATAATTGCCTTCCAGACACTCATCTCTGTAATAGGTGCAGCCTGGAATGATCATGGTATAGGGTTTGCCCGCTTCAATTTTCGGACTCATGATCTGTTGATCAGACGTCCCGCCGTCAGGCGGTCCCAATGGCGGGAAGTTGTTAGGATGGTAAAAGAATGCCACGATCTGGCCGGGTTCATACGATAGTCCCTCAGGGACGGTTATGTTTACGGTGATCTGATCACATCCCGGACAGACATCTACCGGCTGCGGTGTCGAGACAAATCCGGTGCATTCACAAGGCCCGAAACAGTCTCCGTCATCATTACAGGTCTGTGCGCCGCCTTTGAAAAAAGAACAGGAACAGTCTCTATTTTTAAAAAATTAGAATTTAAAATAAAAGCTTGAAAAGCTTACTGTCCGTGCTAGAGTTTACGATAATCGCATAAATATTAATTTATTGGCAACTTTAATTGGTACGTTAAGTGCGGTAAATGTTATTATAATCATTACCAAAATAATTTATTTTGAGGCGAATAAAAATTCGTAAATTTTTCATAACACGAAGTCCAGCAATTCGTAAATATTGATTCCTTGAAGTAAACAAGTAAAAACAGGGTAATGTGTTTAGCCTTATTTAAAATGAAAGGAAGAAACAATAATTTTGTAAGCTTCTTTATTGAAAATGCAGAATAATTTGTAAACATTTTCTGCAAAACACAAAACAGTTGTTAATAAGAATTCCATACTAAGGGTTGGCCCTATAGAAAAATGCAGGTTTACCCTCATATACAGTTCAAATGATTTCTGATATGTTTTTAGTAATCCATAAGTTTTTTTATGTTATAGGCTGAATGATTTAAATTTTATAAAATATGTTTTGTTATAAAATAACAGTCAAACGATGGAGGGGAAAATGAGAAAATATACTATTTTGTTTTTTGTGTTTAGTTTCTTTCTTGTCATGGGTTTTTCCGGTTGCGATAAGGTGTGTACAGAAAGGGAACCCTGTTTTTGTTCTGATGGATCTTTGAGCTTTCAGAACTGTAAAACAGACGGCAGCGGATGTGAAACGTGTGAGTGTGAAAACACATATTCTATTTGGTGCGATGATGAAACTGATCTGTGTTGGCAGAATCCGCAAAAAGATGCTTTTGGGAAAGATAAAAGCGGGGAATATACGGATATCGGGGTGACCTCGAAAGAGGCGGTTCAGTATTGTGAAGAGCTGGTGCTGGGCGGTTATGATGACTGGAGAATTCCCACTATTGGAGAGCTGCGAAGTCTGATTGCGGGCAATCCGAACACCGAAGCCAGCGGTTTATGTCCGGTTGATGATAACTGCACCTTTACAGACAGTTGGGCCACCTCTTGTATTGGGAGCACTATGTTTGATGGGCCGGGAGTTGACGGGTGTTATATGAAAGAGGAACTCAGCGGGACCTGTGACAAACCGGATATTTATTCGGCCGGACACTATCTTGAGGTTTGGGCACAGGAATCCGCCAGTGACGACGACCGCTGGCTGTCAAGTATTATGCCGGAGATCGGCGGTGTCTGTTTTAATCATATCTGCAGTCTCGGGGATGTGCGTTGTGTCCGTGATACACCCAGCGTAGCCATTGCGTGTGATGAAATAGAAGCGTGTACGCCGGGTGAGACCCGGGACTGTGACTGTGACGGATATGAACAGCCGGATGGTGCCCAGGTGTGCAATGATAACGGGACCTGCTGGAGTCCCTGTGAATGCACTGGCTTTGAAGCCGATCCCTCCATTACTCCGGAATGCTCAAATGATATCTGCCCCGACAGTGACAAATTGAAGCTTACCATAAATTTACCGGAAGGGGAGCAGCTCCCCTTGTTTAAAAAACCGCATATGCTTATCGCCTTTTTTTATGATGCTGACAGGTGGGAGTTTCCGCCGACCCGGCCGCCTGATGGCGGGACCGATTATAATCAGGTTATTAATCCGGAAGGACCGCCGCCTTATAAAATGACGGTACCTGCCTGCACTTACTACGGGGAGTATTCTCTTACGGGTAATTATAAGCTTTATATTCATCTTCAACTTGATGAAAAGTTTCCACCGATCCCGATTGATGCAGACTATTACTGGGGAGATAACCAGACACAGTTTACGGCAATCGGTTATTCTTTTACAGATAACCAGACAGCTTTTACTTTTCCATTAGATGGTGTTTCTCATAAAGGGACTGAGATCGAAATGAATATTGTTCTTGATTCTGTTGCGAAGGGAGCCTGCCCTGATGACAAGCCCATCAAATGTACCAATGGTAATTGTGTGGCTGTTGCTTCAGAATGCGAAACTTGTGGTGATGGGGAAACTATTCCGGATGATTCACAGGTTCTGACCTGTCGCTATGAAAGTTCGTTTATCGATGATAACTGCGCAGACTTTCCAATAGACCAGGGCTGGACAACTGCTGAGGTTGAAACTTTCTGTAAAGGACAGGATGGCGCAGATGCATCTACGGTGGTGGTGACCACCGGTAACAGCTGTTTGATAGAAAAAGGAATGGCAAAAGACAGTAACCGCTGTATGGCCAGTATAGCGGGTAAAGCGTGGTGCAGCTACGGCGCACCTAAATTTGTTTGCGAGGGGCTTATGAGCGGGACAAACTCAGACGGTCCCTTCTGTGAGGAATATTGATAGCATAGCGTATGGCGTATAGAGCTTACGCTTGATACTCAAAAATAAGTTGTTTCTTTTATTGATGAGGTAAAAAGGCAGGATAATTGCTATCCTGCCTTTCTTTTAGACCTTTACGTATTTATCAGACTTCAAGTCTGGTTTTGCCTTTTATCTACAGCTTTATTCTTTTTACGCTTCACTTCTCACCTTTCATTCTTTGGCCCTGCCATTGAGCTATTCGGCCTGCCAGATGTATTTTTCCGGTTTTTCGCCCATGGAGACAAAGTGGGAAATTTTTTGCGGAACTATTTTAATTATGGTGAGTTCCTCTTTTGCTTCATCCGGAAAGGGCTTGCCATTAAGAGACATTGATATCTCATCAAGGCGTATGGTATTAAAGCCCTTTTGAAAAGCCCCAGGGTCTATTTCCTTTTTAATGATGTGTGCTTTGCCCCACATCTGAAGTCCTCGGGCATTTGTCATATATCCCTTACCCACCGGAATAAATACGGCAAGACAAACATCGGGATTTTCCCTGATGTTTTCCAGCTTGCCGCCCTGATCTGCAACAAAATACATGTTAAGCCCGTCATTCCTTGCATCAATGGGTGTGTTCCGGGGGACATTGTCATGACATGTTGCAAGTGCGCAGGTGAAATAGCTTTCGCCGTGTTCTTTAAGAAATGCAAGAATGATAGTTTCTATTTCTGTTTTGCTTTTTTCCATGCTGCTCTCCCTGATTAAAAGTTTTTCAACCGGATGATCGTTTGGCTGAAGTTTCAGACCAGAAAAACTTCTTAAATTGGTTCTTGTTTTTTCATTTGACTGTTAACAGTGAATTTTAGAATGACATTATTATCTTAACATTTTTTTTCAGGGTTATAGCTTTTTTCGGAACTTTTGCAAACATAAGTTTTAATAATTTATATATGAAAAGATGAGCTTTACCACAAGTTTTTTTGGTTATAGATAACCATATGTTTTATTTAATCTGGTTGAAAAGAACCATTGAAATATTTTTTTTATTTATTTTGATTGCCAATACAAGCGATATTTCATGTAAGTAGCTGATTTATTTATGGGTTTTTGCTAAAATTATCAGTCCGTATAAAGTATGCAGGAGTGGTATATTTTTTGCTTATAAATTATGTAATGAAATATATTTGGTTATTTTATATAATTTACTTATCAACCTATTTTTGTTCCCGGAATTAATTTTATGGTCTAAATAGCAAGTGCTTTTTTTATCAAGTACTAAAAATTATATGCAATAATCTAAAAGTAGATACGTCTATTTCTTTAAAGACAGAGGAAACACGGAAAAAAAATTAAGGCTTTGATATATTGATTCGAAGAGAGTATATAATAAACAATAATTACGAATTTGAACATCTAAACATTAATTAAAAGGAGAAAAAGAATGAAAAGAACAAAGGGAATCGTTATCGCATTACTAAGTTTAATTATGGCACTATCATTTACCACAACCCCTGTATTTGCAGAAGATGATGCTTTTGTCATGCCTCCGGTCATTATGCTGAGTGCACCTGAACAGCAGCAGAGAAGATTTGATATTAACGGCGTGTTTGATCTTTGGACTCTTTCAAATATTTTTACATCCATTGTTATCTGTACAGGCGATGCTGATGATCTGACCATAACCATGAGTCTCCATTCTACTATCGGTTCAAAAGAGTATCTGGACTTCAGGATGATTGCTGCAGGCTTAAATCTGCAAAACGATGGGCCCGTTTTTGATATAAAGAGTATTACAACTCCTTATTCAATCACATCCGTTAATTCCATTAACAGCTCATTTACTGTGATTGCTATTTTTGCGATGATCACAAGTGTTACAGACGGAATTGATGAACTTTCTTTTCCGCTTGAGTTTACCATGACATTTAATCTTACAGAAACAGCAGCAGTACTGTAATCGCAGCGCGAACCATTTTTTCGGGAGAAGGCAAATGAAAAATAATTTTTTTTCGAGCTTATTTGCAGCCCTTTTACTGTTTTCCGCAGTACTTGGCAGTATGCCTGCCTATGCAGCGGATGGCGGAATTCAGTCAGACTTTGTTTTTCTGATGACTGACCAGGAAGTGCATCTGAGTTATGATCTGCCAGGCTCAATAATTGAAAATCTGGGTGCTTTCCATGTTACCTTTATTACGGTACTCGGAGCAGCTCCGGATGCTGCAGATCCTAACGCAGGAACTTTTCTGACTGTTCAGGCCACAAATCCGACTCAGCTTTATTCTGATTTAAATATCTTTGTGGTGGGCGGATTTTTTGGAACATCAGCGATTATGGACTGGGCCTACAGTGATGGAGCCTATTATTCGCAGGTAAGAGCGTCTTCTTCTTTTACCGTGGGTGTCCTGGTGACTTTTGTGCTGTTTGGTACTGAAGATGAATACAGATTTGAGATGATATATTCAACAGATACTTATCGGTAGGTTTATATCAGCGGATAATCTGTAAAAATAGTTTTTATAAAAAGAAAGCCTTGAGGGTGATATATTCCTTCAAGGCTTTCTTTCTTTTGGCCCGGGGTTTTTTCTAAAGTTAAACAAAGCTATCCCGCTTAAGCGGGGTGTGCGAGAAGCCACACTTTCTGCTATTTTTAAACTTTGTAAATCCCGAGTTTTTTGTTTTTACATTAAATCTTATTTGTAATATATTAAGCTTAAATTTAACCATTTAATAAAAAAAATATGTCAGAAGAAGAAAACATCAGTTTTAAAGAAATACAGTCTTTTTTAAAAAAGAACCCTGATCTTTATAATGTTTTAAAAGATTCAAAAAAAAGGGGGGCCCTTGCCTTTTTTTTCAGGGAAGATTCTGACCGGATAGATTATCTGATGAAAAATCCCTGGATAGATCTTGAAAAAATAGTAAAGACTGCTGACGGTATAATGAATATATCTCCTGATATCCAGGATGAGGACCTTTTAAATATTCTGTGCCGTGATGCTGCTGTTCTTACCAATGCAAAAAGTGCCACCTGCCGTACATATGACCCCATAAAAAATACCATGGTTGCCGGAGGAGCTTTCAACTGGGATGTTGAGCGAGCTGAGGAGATATCTTATGAAGATTCAATATCTGGACATGTGATGAGAACGAAAAATCATTATTGCGTGCCTGATGTGAATAGCGAAACAATGTATAAAGAGAAGGAAAAGATTCTTTCCATGGGTCTTAATTCGGTACTTGCGCTTCCCCTGCAGCTTCTTGATTATGAAGGGGCTGAAAAAAAAGAGGTGCTTATTGGTGCCTTACAACTTTATTTTGAAGAAAAAGATAAATATTTTTAT
The DNA here is from genome assembly GCA_964387595.1 of uncultured Thermodesulfobacteriota bacterium. Taxonomy (GTDB): domain Bacteria; phylum Desulfobacterota; class WTBG01; order CAIYCZ01; family CAIRTM01; genus JAHEEI01. Next base: position 31,546 of record CAYLYF010000028.1, read on the forward strand.
GAAGCACAGATCAAGCTTTTAAAAAGTATTGTAAGTCGTTTCAGTTTTGTACTGGTACAAAAGAAAAAGCGTGATCTTCAAAAGGGGTCAAAGATCATACAGGAAAGCCGTAAGGCGCTGGTTTCGGTTTTTAAACATACCCAGTCTCTTGATCAGGCCCTAAGCTTTTTGGTGACAAAAATCGCAGAGATAATTAATGTTAACCGCTGTTCTCTTTTTTCTATAGAAAAAGATTCAAGCGGGCAGCGGTTTGCAGTTCTTATTGCCGGATATCCTCTTTCTCCCTTTGCCCACAAATATGGTGAAACGCTTTCTTTTGATGAGCACTCGGCTTTTAGGGAGGTCTGTGATTCGGGTGTACCTCTTTTAATTGAGGATGCAAAAAAAGATGCGCGAATGAAAGCCAGTTACAAGCTTTATTTACAGAAGAAGATCGAGAATGTATATTTCATTCCCATTAAAGATGGAGACAATGTGGTTAATGTGCTTGTTCTTGACGGGGATGAATCGAAGCCGATTGAAAAAGACGTAATGTTTTTCTGTAATGCGCTTATCCAGGATATTGAACTCTGCATCCGCACGTCTATACGTTCTAATGAACGCCATGATTTTTATAATCAGATTCTTTCGTTTAGCGCGATTGCAAATGTTTATACAAAAATGCTTGCAAAGCCTGAGACAACCCGGGAAGAGCTGGATCTTCTTTATAAAAAACTTTGCAAGAGTATGTATGCCGTGGATGATATTGTCACCGACGGTGTTCCGTTTGCCCAGAAAGTGCTTTTTGATTTAAATGAGGTAATTCAGGAAAGGGTTGATGCCTGTCACTTGCCTTCCGGGGTAACTTTCAGGAAAAACCTGAATGACAAGAGTCTTCAGATCTTAGCTGACAGAAAAAAAGTCGGAAGGATCGTTGGAAATCTCCTGGATAATGCCTGTAAAAAACTGGAGGAATTTGAATCCGGAGAACTTGTTGTTGTTTCACGTTTTGCTGAGGGCTATGCTGTTATTGAGGTTGGAAATACCGGAAATATCTCACAGGAACTTCAGGAAAAGATCATGCATGATAATAATCCGATTCAGAAACATGACCGGGAAGATAAGAGCATGGGTTTATCGATTGTAAAAATTTTTACGGTGATGCATAATGGTGTTATGGAGTTTGAGAGTTTGCCAGAGAACAACTGGACTGTTTTCAGGATAAAACTGCCTGTTGTGTGAAAAATTAATAAAAATAAAGGAAGAAACATGAAAGCAAGAACACGTAAATTAAAAGAAGCCGGTCAGAGCCTTTGGCTTGATAATATTCAGCGCAGGGAGCTTCATGATAATGCGTTAAAAAACATGATCGAAGAAGACGGTATCTGCGGCGTTACATCAAATCCAACTATTTTTATGAATGCAGTATCAAAGAGCCTTGATTATGATGAACAGATTAAAAATTTAACAAAAGAGGGAAAAGAAGCAGCCGCAATTTATCACGCGGTAACGATAGCGGATATACGGGATGCGGCAACGCTTTTTTTGCCGGTTTATGAAGAAACTGGACATAAAGACGGTTTTGTATCTATCGAAATAAATCCTCAGCTTGCTTTCGATGTTGGGGCAAGTATCGTTGAGGCAAGGGCAATACTTGAAGAAATAGGTCTTCCCAATATTATGATTAAAATACCCTCTACTAAAGAGGGTATTTCAGTTATCCGGCAGCTTATTTGTGAGGGGATCAATGTAAATGCCACTCTTATCTTTTCTCCTGAGTGCTGCCGTGATGTGGCTCTTGCATATATTGAGGGGCTGGAAGAAAGGCTGAAACAGGGTAAGGATGTGGCCGGTATACATTCTGTAGCAAGTTTTTTTATCAGCAGGATAGATACCAGTGTTGACATGCTGATAGATGAAGCTTTAAAAGAAGGTAAGGATAAGGCCGCGCCCTTAAGAGGTAAAACCGCTGTAAGTGTGGCAAAATCGACATATTCCATGTATAACCGGATTTTTGCTGATCCCGGGTTTTTAAAATTAAAAGAAAAAGGGGCAGAGGTTCAGAGACTGCTGTGGGCAAGTACAGGGACAAAGGATCCGTCCTACAGTGATATTAAGTATGTAGAAGAGCTGATCGTCAGGAACACGGTGAATACCCTTCCTCCCAAAACGATCGATGCTTTCAGAGACCATGGTGAGGCTTTAAACTCTTTTGAAGCCGGTCTGGATGAGGGAGACACAATACTTTCTCAGATAAAAAATTGCGGTATTGATCTTAATCGGGTGTATGCTGATCTTCAGGATGCCGGAGTGAAGGCCTTTGAAAAATCATATCTTGATCTGCTTGCTGCTATTTCTGAAAAGGGGAAAGCGCTTATTTCCGGATAGACAATAATTGTATGTATTTAAAAGACATGCCGGGGTTCTTACAGATGTTATTTGCTGCCAAGAACCCCTTCTTTTTTCAGGTGCGCGACAATTATTTCTGCGCAGGAGGCAACACTGTTTTTGTCTGTATCAACAATTATTTCAGGTTCTTCAGGTTCTTCATAAGGTGATGATATTCCGGTAAACTCTGGTATTTCTCCCGCCCGGGCTTTTTTATATAGACCTTTTGGATCCCTGTTTTCACATTCTGAAAGATCACATCTGCAGAAGACCTCAAAAAAATCACCATCCTTTAAAAGGCGTCTTGCGCTTTCGCGGTCTTTTTTAAAGGGGGAAATGAAGGCGGATAAGACAATGATGCCTGAATCTGTAAAAAGGTGAACCAGCTCTGAAAGTCTTCGGATATTTTCAATACGGTCTGTTTCAGAAAAGCCAAGGTCGCTGTTGAGTCCATGGCGAACGTTATCTCCGTCCAGGACATAGGTGTGGCAGCCTATTTCAAAAAGCCTGTTTTCAACCGCATTGGCAAGGGTTGACTTTCCGGAGCCTGACAGTCCTGTAAACCAGAGTGCTACTCCCCTTTGATTAAAGAGTTTTTCCCGGTTTTGTTTTGTAATGGTCGAATCATGCCAGACCGTGTTGCTGCTCTTTTTTTTCATAATTGTAACCGTGGTCCGAATCAGTCCGCACTTGCACCTTTCAGCCGAATGAATAGTTGTTAAAAGGTTTCAAGGGGCCGAGTATTCAAGGGTTCAAGTGAAAAGCATAAGTACAAAACAGATAAAACAAATCTACAGTTTTGCTGCTATAGCTTCTGCTATTTGTACAGCGTTTAAAGCGGCGCCTTTAAGGATCTGGTCACCACAGACAAAAAACTCAAGACCATGATCACCAAATATAAGGTTTTGACGGATCCTTCCGACTTCCACATCGTATTTTTCACTTGCGGTAAGGGGCATGGGATAGACACAGTCGGAAATATTGTCTTTTACAACGATGCCTTGTGTTTTTTCAAAAATACTGCGGATTTCTTCAGGGATTATCGGTTTTTCAGTTTCAACCACAATGCTTTCCGAGTGGGCCCGCATCGTGGGGATCCTTACACAGGTGCAGGAAATGGGTATGTTCTGGTCTGCAAATATTTTACTTGTTTCCCATACCACTTTCATTTCTTCTTTTGTGTACAGGTTGTCCTGAAAAACATCAATATGAGGGATAACATTAAAAGCAATCGGGTGTCTGAAAACATCACAGCCTGCTTCTTCACCTGCAAGAACTTTTCTGGTTTCCTGTTCAAGCTCTGCCATTCCGCCGTTTCCTGCTCCGCTCGTAGCCTGATACGTAGAGATGATGACTTTCTTCAGCCCAAAATTTTTATAGATCTGCCACAGGGGAATGGCAGCGATTGCTGTTGTGCAGTTAGGGTTGGCAATCAGTTTTGAAATTCCTATTGCGTCAGGGTTTATCTCGGGAATTACAAGCGGCACGCTATCGTCATATCTAAAAGTTGAAGAGTTATCAACGACAAAGCATCCGGCATCAACTGCTTTTTTTGCGTTTTCTTTCGGCCATCCTCCGCCAATTGCAAAAAGAGCGAGATCAAGTTTTGAAAAATCAGCTGAATCAGCGTTTTTAACGATCTTTGTTCCAAGAGGGGTTTCAATTTTTTTGCCCACAGATCTTTCTGACGCATATACACTAAGCTCTTTAACCGGAAATTTTCTGTCAAAAAGTACTTTTAGAAGTTCTTTTCCCACCATTCCTGTAATGCCAAAAATTCCTACATTTAATTCCATTTTTTACTCCTTCATTAAAGCCGGTTTTCTATCTATTTTTTAGAAACGATAATAATATCAGGAAATAAAAGTAAATACAATTGAAATAGTATTCCAAAACACACAGACGCACTATTTCCAAGCCACCGGGGATGTTTTTTAAAAACCAATACCTGACGGCAGGGTTTTCTTCACGTGTTTCCTCACTACAGCGCTGTGGGTGAGGAAACTAAACGCAGCTTTCCACCTTCGGGCCATGAGGGGCCGTTTTTTGGAGGGGTTTTTCCCCTCAAAATCAAAAAAAATTCAATGTGGGCCAATTTGTGAGGCGCTGATTGTGGATTTTATCCTGTCGGTATCGGCACCAGCATTGCTATCCTTCAGCGCGCTTCTATCAAAAGATTAGGGGAAGGGTGGTTCTTTGTTAAACGCAGTATCAAACCACGTGATCGTTCTACCACCATGCTGCATTCTCGCCAAAGTCTCCTGAGGCAAACTTGCCACCAGCTAAATCTGCCTTCATTACCGAATGGGCCTCCTCACTTTTACCACAGCGCTCGTGATGCCAGTGAATCAGGGACTAATGTTTGTTCAGGCCGGAACAGAAGTTCTTATTTGCAAGAATCTTTACATGTGTTTTATTGTCTGTTATGGTGACAAAAATGAAAACCGCTGAGGAGTTGTTATTATGATCATCGATATCCATAATCACCTGCCTCCCAAAAGCAGCCCGTATCGTCTTCCCGCAGAAGAATATTTGAACGTCATGGATGAGGCAGGAATAGACAAAGCTATAATCCTTGGAAAGGATTACGGAAACCTGGGAGACAGAACCGAAGCAAACCTTTCAGATGATGATGCCGCTGAATTTATAAAGGCACATCCTGACCGGTTCATCGCTTTTACCGCTGTTCACCCTGACCGCCCTTCAGTGATTAACGTGAACCGAATCGACCGGGCCGTAAACGACCTTGGATTCAAGGGAATTAAGATCAACCCGCCTTCAGGCTTTTATCCCAACGATGAACGGTTATATCCTTCTTATGAAAAAGCGCAGGAACTGCAGGTACCGGTGATGTTCCACATGGGCATTAAACCGCCCGCTGAAGGCTGCCGGTTAAAATACTGCAGGCCTACCTTTATTGATGATGTTGTGGTCGACTTTCCCGACCTTCCCATCATCATCGCCCATGCCGGCTACCCCTGGGTGGATGAAACCATCATGGTGGGGCTGTATGCCGAAAACGTTTACGTTGACATCTCAACCCTTAATCAGATTGAAGATGCAATGGGTGAACCGGTCATGCTGCCGACAATTAAAAAACTCCACGCCTCCCTTGGATCACGCAAGATCGTTTATGGTTCTGACGGAATTTTTAATCTTGAAGCCATAAAAAATGCTGTCAACTCATCAGACTTTTTAACGGCAAACGATAAAGAAAACATCTTCTTCAAAAATGCTGCCGCACTTTTAAAATTGTAGAACGAAAATACTATTTAGAAGGAGTAAACAGTGGACTGCCTTGAAACGATTAAACGGAGAAAAAGCATCCGGGGTTTTACAAAAGAAATTCCATCTCGACAGCTAATGCTGGAGTGCCTTGAGGCTGCAAAAATGGGCACCGAACCCGACCAGCCAGCAGCCCTGGCAGTTTATTGTTCTTACGGGGAACTCCCTGGAGAAAGTTTCAAAAACCATCAAGGAAATATTTCCCTCAGCAACAGGCAAAACATCGCCGCCGCTTACAGAAAGCACAGAAGTTTTTCAAAATCTTGAAAAGCGAAAAAAAGAGAACTTTAATGAAATGATAAACTTTCTTAAACAAAACAATGCGGACATGTCTGTTCTGGCTGAAGGAAACTTTAATTTTCACCGGGCGCCGATGGCTGTTCTCTTTGCTACCTATCCCCATAAAGACCAGAACCATTTAAAGTCAACCCTTGCCGCCATGCAGACCTTTATGCTGGCTGCGGCATCTCGTGAACTGGGTACCTGCTGGGCCAATTCGGTTTCTTTGTGTCAGAAAGCTATCAAAAAGCAGCTTGAACTTCCGGATGAATTAATTCTGGTTGACGGTATTTCAGTCGGCTTCCCCGACCCAGCTGCTCCGGTAAACAGCATTCCCCGTCA
>CAYLYF010000029.1:0-13899 GCA_964387595.1 uncultured Thermodesulfobacteriota bacterium
TGGGGGATTTTCAAGTGGCCACAGGTGGGGGATTTTGGGTGGCCATCGGGGCTTATTTTAGATGAGTCTCCAAAATGTTTTAAAATAGGACCGGAAACAACTCATGCATTTAAAAACGAGGGTGATAAAGAAATAATACTTTTCTGTTATGAACAGAGATCAGCGGATGGGCCAGATGAAACAGGATTACATAGAATCGTGATCCTTTGAGTAACCCTTCAGCTGCTCAATAACCTTGACAAAAGCATAGTCATCTATCATAATTATTCTGTCTTCGAGCCAAGCCTCCTAAAGAGAAAATTCAATGGAGATATGGCCGACAGGGTTAATTGGGAAACTGAATAACCTTCCTAATCTGAAAAGGAGATCCCAGGTACTCATCCCGGAACCTTCCAGTAATATCAGAGGTTCCGTTTTTTTTTAGTTCAAATTAAAACAGCATCACTGGAAGTAATACATAGTCATTGACGAATGAAGAATACTTTCGAATCAGTACTGAATGACGCTAGCAGGACCTAACCGTAGAGAGTACGCTTAAATTCCGCAATTTATGCAAAGCATTTATTAACCGGTTATCAAACGATCGTAGTACAGCACAGGAATAAATAAAATGACAAAACTTATAGATAATTACAATCGCCACATAAATTATTTGAGAATATCTGTAACAGACAGATGTAATCTTCGCTGTGTATACTGTATGCCAAAAGAAGGTATGTCCCAGATCGGCCATAATGATGTGCTTCGATATGAAGAGATTTTGAAAATCGCAAGGATCGCGGCTAAAAAAGGAATATCCAAAATAAGGATAACCGGCGGGGAACCCCTGGTACGGAAAGATATTGTCTCTCTGATTTCAGAGATAAACGATATAGACGGAATTGAAGATATCAGTATAACAACAAATGGTTTACTGCTTAAAAAATATGCGGCACAGCTTAAAAATGCCGGACTGAAAAGAATAAATATAAGCCTTGATAGCCTTGAGAAAGACAAATATGCTAAGATCACACGGGGGGGGAATATAGACGATGTGCTTAAAGGAATCACTGAAGCAAGGATAAACGGATTCAATCCGATCAAAATTAATTTTGTTCCATTAAAAGGTATTAATGATAATGAGATCGCAACCATTGCAAAGCTTACAATGGAAAGACCGGTTCATATAAGATTTATTGAATTTATGCCAATAAATGTAAATAATGAATGGAACAATGATCATTACATCCCCAGTGAATTACTAAAAAAAGAGCTGGAAGAAATCGCTCCGCTTTTTCCGGTCGAAAGAGAAGAACACACCGGTCCCGCCCGTATGTTCCAATTTAAGAATGCGAAAGGTAAAATCGGTTTTATATCTCCTTTAAGTAATCATTTTTGTGATACCTGTAACAGGTTAAGACTTACCGCTGACGGCAAACTCCGAACCTGTCTTTTTTCCGACGAGGAAACAGATCTTAAAACACCCCTGAGAAACGGATGTACCGATGACCAGCTGGAAGAAATAATAACCACAACAATTGCAAATAAGCCTGAAAAACATAAAGTCCTTGACCCTTCCTTTGAAAAATGTCATCGGGGCATGTCTGCTATCGGCGGTTAGTTTAGAACTGATAATAATTTTCATTCTTTAAGAAAATGTCGAAAATCAAAATTCCTCAAAACATTAAAATAGTAACCGTATCGGGTCTGCATTCTAATATTGGAAAAACACTTTTATCACAACACCTTCTGGGATTACTTAAAAACGCTGCTGCGGTTAAAATGACCACCAGCGATGCTGAGTCTTTTATTACAGATTCAAATGAGATAATAATGGTCGAAGGTAAGGATACCTGGCGTCTTAAAATGAGCGGGGCTTCTAAGGTCGTCTGGATTACTTCACCGGAAGATAAAACACTTGAACTGTTTAAGGAAAGTCTTAGCCTGGTTTCAAGCTATAAAAGACTTCTTATCGAAGGCAACAGCATATTGAAATATCTGGATCCAGACCTGTCCTTTTTTCTTTGTGACAGAAGGATACTGGCTTATGACAAAATCAAACCCAGCCGGAAACTTGCCTTAGGAAAAACGAACGTGATTATAAATAATTTAAGGGGAGAATCTTCAAACGAGCAGGAGCATGCACAGATTGCGGAGTTTTGTGACGGTTTTAACAGTACTGCAGAGTTTATAAATCTTGATCTGTCAAAGACTGATACCGCAATCCGTACGCTTAAAAAAATATTAAACAGATATGACTTGTAGCTGTGTTTAATAAACTATTTCTACAGCTGCTTATCAAGCATCTCCTTTATTTTCTCTTTCGGCTGAACGCCGACCATATTTTCCACAACGCTGCCATTATTAAATAAATAAAGTGCCGGTATACCGCTGATACCATATCGGGAAGCAATACCGGGTGCAGAATCGACGTTTATTTTGGTTATCTTAACCTTACCTGAATATTCGTTGCTGAGTTCTTCAACGACTGGCCCCAGCCTTTTACACGGACCGCACCATTCGGCCCAAAAGTCAACCAGTACAGGGATCTTTGATTCGAGTACTTCTAAGTCAAAATTATCTTCGGTCAGGTTTATTTCATCGCTCATTATTGTCTCCTGATTAATTATGTATAAAGAACTTTTATATCAAAAAAAAAACAAATAATCCAGAAGAAGACTATATTTATTCATGAGAACAAAAAAATATTTTATTATTTTTAGATATAGACTGTTTTATTATACACTCATTAAGCTTATGCAAAAGCATTAATACCTTGATTTTTACCTGTAAAAATAATATAAAGTTAGCTTAAACTTTTAATGCATGGAGGATGAAAACGAATGAAAAAACCAGTAATTGTAAGCGCAGTAAGAACAGCCGTTGGAAAATTTGGTGGAAGCCTAAAAGATACATCAGCAATGAAACTTGGATCAACCGCAATAAAGGAAGCTGTTAAAAGATCCGGTATCAAACCGGAACTGGTTGATGAAGTTATTTTTGGTAACGTACTAACGACTGCATTGGGACAAAACCCTGCCCGGCAGTCTGCAATGCAGGCTGGACTTCCTAAAGAAGTACCTGCTGTAACGATCAATAAGGTATGTGCTTCCGGACTTAAAGCTGTTGCTCTTGCGGCGCAGAGTATAAAAGCAGAAGACAATGAGATCGTTGTTTGCGGCGGACAGGAAAACATGAGTGCAACGCCTTATGCACTGCCAACAGCACGGTGGGGAAGCCGGATGGGTAACACGACCATGATAGACTGTATGGTAAATGACGGACTATGGGAAGGCTTCAATAATTATCACATGGGAATGACAGCTGAAAACATCGCTGAAAAATATAATATATCCCGTGAAGAACAGGACATTTTTGCAGAACAAAGTCAGCAGAAAGCAGAAAAAGCGATTAAAGAAGGAACTTTTAAAGAAGAAATTGTACCTGTTGAAGTCCCGCAAAGAAAAGGTGATCCTAAAATTTTTGATACAGATGAGCATCCAACATTTGGTTCAAATCTTGAAAAAATGGCAAAACTCCGTCCGGCATTTAAAAAAGACGGTACAGTAACAGCAGCCAATGCCTCCGGTATAAATGACAGTGCAGCAGCTTTTGTGGTCATGTCAGAAGATAAAGCCAAGGAACTTGGCTGTGAAATAATGGGAACGATTGTTTCCTATGCATCCGGCGGGGTAGATCCTGCATTTATGGGGATGGGACCTGTTCCAGCTGTTAAAGCCGCCCTTGAAAAAGCCTCTCTTGAAATTGAGGATATTGATTACTGGGAGTTAAACGAGGCTTTTGCATCTCAGTCAATCGGCTGTATAAAAGAGCTTGGACTTGATCCTGCTAAAATAAACCATCATGGCGGTGCGATTGCTCTGGGCCATCCGATCGGCGCAAGCGGTGCCCGGATCCTGGTAACCATGCTCTATGAGATGAAAAGAATTGATGCAAAACTGGGTCTTGCGACACTCTGCATTGGCGGAGGAATGGGCCACGCACTTATTGTTCAACGTTAATTATTTTATAAAAAGGGAGTGATCTGTATCACTCCCTTTTTATTTTCAGCTGCCTATACTTAATTTCGTTAATAATTCACAGTGGTGAAAAAATGATAGAAATAATAATAAACGGCGGCATTTTTATGTTCCCGATTATCCTTTGTTCGATCCTTTCTCTTTCCATTTTTCTTGAAAAACTCTGGGTACTCCAGAAAAACAAGGTTGTTCCCCATCATTTTATTGTTAAGATAGAGCATTTACTGAGGTCTGAAAAAATTGATGAAGCAATTGACCTGTCTAAGGAATCTGATTCTCCCATCTCCAGAATTCTTCTAAACGGTATAAAGAACTATGGAAAAAAGAGAGAAGAAATAAAAGAAATTGTTGAGGAAGTCGGTAAAAGAGAGGCTGCTTATCTTGATCGTTATGTTGAAAACCTTTCTACCATTGCCAGTGTAAGTACCCTTCTTGGACTTCTGGGTACGATAGCAGGAATGATAAAGGTCTTTGGGGTTATCTCCATTCAGAAGGTTGTAAATCCGTCTATGCTTGCCGGAGGTATTGCAGAAGCGCTTTATACTACTGGCGCCGGTCTTAGTGTGGCAATACCGACACTTATTTTTTACAGATATGTTTCCGGTAGATCAGATCACCTTATACTTGAAATGGAAGAATACTGCATGCGCATGGTCGAGCTTTTAAAAGATAAAGAAAAATAATTTATTATTTCATTACAAAATCATTAAAAATCGTACTATGGAATTTAAAAAGAAAAGAAAAAAGGATATTCATATTGATATTACGCCTCTGGTTGATACGGTGTTCATACTATTGATATTTTTCGCCCTGTCTCTAAATTTTACTAAAACAACATCATTTAACATTAAACTTCCTGAAATAGCATCAAATAAAACTGCTGTTAAATCAGAAAATATAATAATTAATATTACAAGTGATGAAAAGATTTATTTAAATAACAAATCTGTCGATAACGTAAATAGTATCAATGATTTACTGATGAAGTTTAAACCTTTGAAAAATATAAATCTTATAATTGAAGCAGATATTAATGTAACCCATGGAAAAGTTGTCCAGATTATGGATGTCTGCAAAACTGCAGGAATAAACAGAATATCAATTGCAGCAAATATGAAATAAAATTTCATTTATTTTATAAATTTACAAATAAAAAACTCATTTTAAATTTTATATTGCCGATGAAAAAGTTAATTATTATAACAATGTTCACAAGCTTAATACTTTTAATATCTTATTTAACAATTTTCAGTGAAAAAGGTTTTGTTCATTTAAGGAAATTAAAAACAGAATTAGCAATAATAGCAGAAATTAACACCAAATATAGTGTTGAAAATAAATTGCTAAGAGAAGAAATAGATTTGTTAAAATATAACACTAAATATATTGAAGAAAAAGCACGAAAAGAGCTTGGACTTGTAAAAGACAGAGAAATTATCTATCATTTAAAAAAGAACATTGATTGATATATATTATATTAAAGACATTGACAACACGATTTAATTCTTATATTTAACGAATTATATACGAAACAATCACAGAACTTCCAGAGGCGAAAAAATGCTCTTCGGACCTAAAAATTTAATAGGACTTGATATTGGAACAAGTTCAATAAAACTTGTTGAATTGGCTGAGAACAAAGGATCCTATAAGCTTAGTAATTTCGGAATAGCAAAGCTACCCAAAGAAACAATCGTAAATGGTGTAATAATTAACGGCGAACCGATCATTAATTCTATTAAAACATTAATTTCCAATTTAAGAATCACCAACAAAAATGCTTCCGTATCAGTTTCCGGTCACCCTGTTATTATTAAAAAAATCACCCTACCTTTCATGTCCGAAGATGAACTCGAGCCGGTCATTGAAGCAGAATCTGAACAGTATATTCCTTTTGATCTTGATGAAGTAAATATTGACTTTCAAATCCTCGGAATAAACGAAGAGCAGACCGATCAGATGGATGTTATGCTGGTTGCTGCAAAAAAACAGATGATTGAAGAATACTCTGATGTAATAATAAATGCCGGGCTTAAGCCAGTCGTAGCTGATATTGATGTGTTTGCCCTGGAAAACATGTTCAACCTGAATTATACCCATGAAGAAGATGTCATAGTTGCTCTGGTTGATATAGGCGCAAGCATTACAAATATTAATATAATTAAGAATGAGATCTCTATTTTTAATAGAGATATATTTTTAGGCGGAAACCAGATAACAGAAGAAATTCAAAAAGATCTATCCGTTAGCTATGAAGAGGCGGAAACGCTAAAAACCGGTGAGATCATCGAGGGAATTAACCAGGAAATAGTTGACGATCTGATACAAAAGGGGGCATCTACAATAGCACGTGAAATTCAAAGAACTCTTGATTTTTTTACCGGCTCAAACTATACAGAGATCGGACATATTTATTTAAGCGGCGGTGGTTCAAAAACAAAAGGGGTTAAGAAAATCATAGAAGAAAAAATCACTGCGACAGTGGAGTTTTGCGACCCTTTTAAAATTATTAAATACGATAAAAAGACTTTTGATACTGAATATATAAAGGAGATCTCACTCTTGTCTTCAATAGGTGTAGGTCTGGCAACAAGAAAACTTGGTGACTGATGATAAAAATAAATCTTTTACCCTATCGCGATGAAAAAAGAAAACAGCTGGTTCAATCACAGCTGATCATAGCCGGATTAGGTTTGATCCCTGCTGTAATTTTAATTTTTGTTCTTTTGTTTACGATCAATGCGAAAATTTCAAATATAAATTCAGGAACTTCAAAAATAAAAGCTGATATAAAAAAACAAAAAGTCTCTCTTGATGAGATAAAGATATTTAAGAAAGAGAAAAAAACACTTAAAAATAAAATGGCTGTAATTGAGAAGTTGAAAAAAGGTAAGTTTGGACCCGTACATATAATAGATCATCTTGCCATTAACTTACCCGGGAGGATCTGGCTTACCAAAATATCACAAAAAGGCATGATACTGTTAATGGATGGAAAGGCTCTGGATAACATATCAATATCTGATTATATGGTTAACCTGAGCAAATCTGAATTTTTTAAGTCCGTTGATCTTAATAAAATTAAAACCGACACTAAAACCGGCCCAAAAGGCATACAGCTAAAGTCCTTTAGCTTAACATCTTCAATAACATATACACCCGGCATGGAAGAAGAAAAAGAAGACAAAAAAAAGAAAAAGAAAAAGAAAAAATAAATTTAGAATAAAAAATGGCTGATCTAAATATAGACAAAATATTAAAATTACCCCCACTACAAAAGGTTATCATACTTTTAGCTGTCAATATAGTGCTGTTAGGCGCATTTTATTATACAGTCTATAAAGGTAAATCTGAAAAAGTTGTCGTCTTGCAGCAGGGGCTTGACAAACTTCAGGCAAAACATGCAGAACAGAAAAAAGTTTTGGCAAACCTGCCGAAATTTAGAAAAGAAAATGAAGAGCTTAAAATAAAATTTAAAGAGCTTTTAAAACTGCTTCCCAACACCAAAGAGATTCCAAGTTTATTAACAAATATTTCAAACCTGGCTCAGGATTGCGGTCTTGAAATACTGCTTTTTAAGCCTCAAAAAGAGATCCCTAGAGGTTTTTATGCAGATATCCCTGTCGAAATGCAGGTCAATGGTGACTATCATAATATCGGACATTTTTTTGATAAAGTTTCTAAGCTGGAAAGAATTGTAAATATTGCAGATATATCAATTGCGGTATCTTCAAAAAAAGGAAATGATGCAGATAAACCAAAATTAAATTCTAAGTTTAAAGCTATAACTTTTAAATTTATCGAGAAAGAAGTAAAAAGTGTTAAAAAGAAGAAAAAGAAAAAAAGGTAGACCGGTGAATAAATTTAGAATCGTATCTTTCCTTAATATTCTAACTCTAACAATGCTTTTTGCACTGCAGTGCATATTATTGCCTGCTTGCGGTTCAGAAGAATCCCAGACGGATAAAAAATACAAAATAGTTGGAAAAAAGAAGGCGGCTAAAAAAAAGAGTGCCGTTAAAAAGATAAAAGTAAAGACAGTCTCAAAAGAAAAAAATACACTTGAAGACTACTTTTATGATGCAACAGGAAAGCCGGATCCTTTTGTTCCATTAATAACGGAAATAGAACCACCGAGAAAACCTGACGAGCAGTTTACCCAAAGAACTCCGCTAACACCGCTTCAGAAATACAGCCTTGATGAACTCAAACTTGTGGCAATTATAAAATCAGGTGAAAGATATTCAGCATTATTTGAAGATCTTTCAGAATTTGGATACATCGTTAAGGAGAATACACTTATAGGAAATAACGAGGGTGTCATTAGAAAGATTACCTATGATAAAGTCATTGTAGAAGAGAAAGCATATAACGCTTCCGGTGAACTTGAAAAAACCATTAGAAGTCTAAAAATACAACAACAAGAATAGAGGGAATTATGAACTCTCAAAGATCAGCATCATATAACAGCTTATTAATATTTTATATAGCAGTCTGCTGTATATTAATAGGCTGTGCACCAAAAATTAATATAAAAACCTCTCCGCCGTCTCCCATAGACAATGTTATTGAAGAGAAAATAATTAAAACTGAAAAGTCTGCAAATACTTTAAATGACATTTCACTGTCTACGATAGCAAATACGCATACATTAACTCTGTCAGCCGCTAATACGCTTACTTATACAGTGTTTAAATTAAGTAAACCGGATAGAATTCTAATTGATTTACAGGAATTGGCTGTTTCTCCCTCACTCATTGATGAGGATTTGAGAAATGAACTGATAAATAATATATCCTGTTCTGCAAAAGAATATAATAATGAGAAATTTTTACGTCTTGAAATTGCGCTGAATCAGGACGTGACCTATAATGCTTCAAGTTCTGGAAATTCTTTAAAAATAGAAATAATACCAAAGGCTGAGAATCTGACACCGAAAAACAATGCTGATAAACCTTCTGCTGTAAATGATAAAACTATTTATATAAATGGAATTAGTGTCTCAAAAACCGAAAGCGATAAAATATCAATTTTATCAACAGCTGACTTAAAAAAATACTCTACCTATACACTTAAAAACCCCAATCGTATAGTTGTTGATCTTCCGGGAATTAAATCATCGCTTAAAAACGAACAGGTTGAAAATAATGGTAAAATTGTTGATAAAATCAGGATTGGAGCGTCGTCTAATAATTTAAGAATCGTTGTGGATTTAAAAGGCGATAAATTTCCGCTTTACCAGGTTGCCCAGAAGCAAAAAATATTAAATATCATATTTGACGATAACGGAAAAAAATCAGTTAATAAAAATGAAAAAAATCAGGTAATAAATGAACGATCAGCAACTGAAGAAATTGCTAAAAAGACAGATATAGAAGAAAACACAGATGATACTAAAACAAAACAATATACCGGAGAAAAAATATCACTTGATTTTAAGGATGCTGATATTAAAAACATTCTTCGTCTAATAGCTGATATAAGCGGAAAGAATATAATTATCAGTGATAATGCAAAGGGCAAAATAACTTTAAAACTTGAGAACATCCCCTGGGATGAAGCACTGGATATAATCCTTGAAACAAATAATCTGGGTAAGATTATAACCAATACTGTTACCCGGATCGAGACCAGAGAACAGATCAAAAAAATCAATGAAGAGAAATTACTTGCAAGAAAATCCGAAGAAAACATCGCTGACTTGCTGGTTAAATCATATGATATCAGCTATGCAAAAGCAGCTGATCTATCAGTATTTATTAAAAATATGAATGTACTGTCTGAAAGAGGCAGCGTGAATTCGTTTGTCCTTACCAATAAATTAACGGTACAGGACATTGAAGAGAACTTTAATAAAATAGAAAAACTGATCAGTGAACAGGATATACCCACACGTCAGGTTTTAATTGAAGCAAAAATTGTACAGTCAAATCCAGGTTATATTAAAGAACTGGGTGTGAAATGGGGCGGCACATATCAAACCTCAAGGAACGGCGGTCCCATAAATCTGGCAGGCGCTGCAGCCGGCAATGTGGTGAATCTTGCTGGAGCATCAAATGCTGCCATTCAGTTCGGCTATATTATGGACAATTATTCACTTGATCTTCAGCTTACAGCACTTGAGAATGATGATAAAATAAAAATCCTTTCAAGTCCTAAAATACTGGGTCTTGATAATAAAGAAGCCCGCATAAAACAGGGTGTTGCTCTGCCCTATCTTAAGCTGAGTGAAGAAGGTGTGACTTCAACAGAGTTTAAGGACATGGTTCTGGAATTAAAAGTAACTCCTAAAATCACACCGGCTAATACCATAGCCGTTCATATCTTTGTCACCAAGAATCAGCCCTCCGCACAGACCGGAACCGGCGGTGAACCGGGAATCGACGTTAGAGAAGTTGAGACGGACCTCCTGATAGAAAGTGCGAAAACAATTGTTATCGGCGGAATATATGAAACCACAAATACACGTATTATTCATAAGGTCCCGTTTTTTGGTGACCTCCCCCTTATAAAACGATTTTTCAGATATGAAAAAACAGAAGACCAACTCCAGGAGATGCTGGTGTTCCTAACTGTAACTGTCGTAAACCAGCCTTCACTTATCGAAGGTTAAAAATAATTGTTTGTAATTAAACAGGAGGTTAAATAAAGATGAAAAAATATCCTTTAATTATATTGGTAATTGCCATGATGAGTATCACTGCCTGTAAAGGCGGTGATCTTAAATGCAGCATTACGCCAACCTCAACTCCGAATGTTAAGTTTATACCGGCTGACAACACTGTTGAAATTCGGGGAATTAAGAGAGTTGCGGTAATGCCTTTTGCCGATTATTCCCATCAGCAGGACTCGTTAATTACCAGGGACTGGGGCGGCAATATTAAAATTGTTGAAGAAATAACCGATCAGCTTTCTTCACATGGCATATCAGTAGTCATCCAGGAGGATATCAACACTCTTCTGGTGGATAACGATATTATCAGACCCATTGATAAAGAGAATTATCTCTTAAATGGAACATTTGAGCAGGATAATTCTAACGACAATTCTCTAATTACTCCTGAAAATGAACTTGAAAACTATCAGCATAGTCCGACGATGCAAAGAGAATTGATGAAGATGATCAGCAAAAAAGAATCTAAAGAAAAACAGAAATCCAAATCACCTATTTTGCAGGGTGCGACTGTTGGACTCACAAAGGATAAAATTATTGAATTCGGGCAGATACTGGGAGCAGATGTGATTATCCGTGGAAGAATAATTGATTATGGATACAAAGATATCGGGACCATTAATCCACTTTATCGCGGCATCGTTCCAGTTCTAATAGACTCCGTAAAAGATTTATTATTTGGCACAGCAAGTTCATATGATTATGAAGCTGATATTAATGACGCAAAAATTGAAAATATGCTGATTGGTGCGGCCATGGGAGCTGCTATCGGAAACAATATCGTAAGCGGAAGCACATCCACTTCCTCAAGTATTTCAAGCGGCCTGATTGCAAGAAGAACAACAATTTCCCACAGATCACACGATGACCACATGGCTGAAGGTGCCGCTATCGGTGCCGGTGCAGGCTGGATGGCATCACAGCATCCTAAAAAAGCAAAAAGATCAGCTGTTGTTCAGGTCAGGGTCTACGCTCAGGACGCAGCAACCGGTGATGTACTCTGGACAAATCGTGCAGAGATCGAATATACACCAAAGAGTAATTTTGCCTACAACGAGACCCATCCAAAAGTAATGTTTGATAAAGCCGTTAAAAAGGGTGTTGAAGAATTGATGAACAGTTTTTTCAGCAATACCACAAAGGCAGCATTATAACATAAGAAGAGCAAACTCGGAGAAACGGTCATGCTGAACAAAACATACAAAATCAACAAAATACTAATACTCGTTCTGCTCTTTGCATTAGCTATACCTTATTCGGTCACAGCGCAGCTATCCACAACTTCTCCCTGGCCAAAGTTTCATAAAGATATTAGAAACACGGGAAGCACATCTAACTTTGGAACTACCGTTGGCAAATTAAAGTGGACATTCAAGACAGGTGCGGCCGTTGTCTCATCACCGATACTGGACAACAACACCATACTTTATGTCGGTTCAAATGATAATCATATTTATGCAATCAATGCAGACTCTGGAGCTATACACTGGAAATACAAAACAGACGGTCCTATAGGCTCATCTCCTGCTTTAGATATAAACGGTATGCTCTATATCGGATCAAACGACGGTTATCTATATGCTTTTGATACTACAGTGATTAATCCAGATGATGATAATACATGGGTTCCAAAATGGAAATATTCTTTTAACACCCCACCTCAAGGGGCAATATCATCTCCCCCGACAATTGATGAAGGCGGAAATATTATTTTTGGATCAAATGATGGTTATTTATATTCAATCTATGAAAATTCAGATGAAGACGGTGCTGAAGAAAACTGGTATCAGCCAATCGGGACAAGCTGGGGATGTCCGGCAATTGATATTAACACTTCACCAAACAGAGTCTTTATCGGATCATGGGACGCAGACCTAATTTTAGGAATAGGATATGATTCTTTTTATATTCTTAATAATACAGATGGAACACGTTCAACCTTTGATAATGGTACTGGTACCTTTTTTCCTTATTATATACCCGGACTCAGCTGTGTACCCGGTGGAATACAGGCGTCTCCGGTACTCACTAATGACGGTTCTGTGATCGTTTCATGGCTTTTAACCTATAATGCATGGCCTACATTTGATGGTTGGGACGACTTTTGTGATTCATCAGTATCTGATCATCCGATATGGAAAATTGACTCAGGTCTTAGTTCTGGCTATACTCTCCCTCTTGGTGGTGAAGATACCTATTCAACCCCAGCAATGGTATCAAACAATACCTATTTTGTATCCTCAGGCCCGGAAATTTATAAGATTTTACCGGATGGGGCCACCTATTTTTCAGTTGCTACAATTGGTGAGCGTTCAGAAAGCTCACCGGCAGTAGACGGTCAGCTTAATATTTTTGTAGGTTCAAATGGCGGTTATTTCTATGCAATCTGCGCGGACTGTCCTGAATCTCCATTCCTCTGGCAATACCCTGGCGTTGGTGAACCTCCTCTCCAAAAAACAAATTTTAACGGGACTATAACTATTGCATCAATTATATCGTCCCCTGCTATTGGAAATGATGACCGGCATTCAGTATATGTCGGTGCCAGTGACGGAAATATCTATGCTTTTTATGACGGTTTAAGCATAACCGGAATGGTTGAATTTGATGATAATGGCACCAAAACTCCAATGAGCGGTGTAACAGTTTATCTCACTGATGACACTGACCCTACTGCTTTGCTACGTGAAACCTTAACCGCTACAAATGGTACGTACGAATTTCCGGGTGTAGAACAGTACAATACTTACACCGTCTCAGTTGAAAAGGTTGGCTATATCTTCCTTCCCCTTTCTTCATCTACAAAAATAAATAATGTTGATGTGGAAAATATTAATTTTATGGCATACAGAGGGAAGACCATCTCAGGTACAATCAACTGGGTAGACACAACTCCAGTAAGTGGTGCTACCGTTATGATCGAATCATCCGATGGAAGTATAAAGGAATCATCAAAAACAAACACAAAAGGTTACTATGAGTTCAATAACTTAAGTTATGACACTTATATAATAACACCTACAAACTCGGGAACCGGATTTACGCCGTCAAACATAGATGTCGTGATAGATCCTGATGACACTTTAGACACAACCTATACTGCCAACTTCACAGCTACCATAGGATATCAGATATCTGGTAGATTAACAGATGAGATCACCGGTGAAGGCATAACTGATGCTACCGTTACGATCGAATCATTTGATG